>NZ_MJXM01000048.1:0-88635 GCF_001762775.1 Campylobacter sp. BCW_6464
ATCAACGAAAACATCCTTGCTACTAAAAAAGGTTTAGAACAAGACAATCAAGCTGTTAAAGAATCAGTTCAAACCGTATCAGTTGTAGAAGGTGGTAATTTAACAGCAAGAATTACTGCTAATCCAAGAAACCCACAACTTATTGAACTTAAAAATGTTCTAAATAAACTTCTTGATGTTTTACAAGCTAGAGTAGGTTCTGATATGAATGTTATTCATAAAATATTTGAAGAATACAAAAGCTTAGATTTTAGAAATAAAATCTCTAATGCTTCAGGAAGTGTTGAATTAACTACTAATGCTTTAGGTGATGAAATAGTTAAAATGCTAAAACAAAGTTCAGACTTTGCTAATGCTTTAGCTAATGAAAGTGGAAAATTACAAACTGCTGTTCAAAGCTTAACCACTTCTTCAAATTCTCAAGCTCAATCTTTAGAAGAAACTGCAGCAGCTTTAGAAGAGATCACTTCTTCTATGCAAAATGTTTCAGTTAAAACTAGTGATGTTATCACTCAATCTGAAGAGATTAAAAATGTTACAGGTATTATAGGAGATATCGCAGATCAAATCAATCTTCTAGCTTTAAATGCAGCTATTGAAGCTGCACGTGCTGGAGAACATGGTAGAGGCTTTGCTGTTGTGGCTGATGAAGTTAGAAAGCTAGCTGAGAGAACTCAAAAGTCTTTATCTGAAATAGAAGCTAATACTAATTTACTTGTTCAATCTATCAATGATATGGCAGAAAGTATTAAAGAACAAACTGCAGGTATTACTCAAATCAATGATAGCGTAGCACAAATTGATCAAACTACTAAAGATAATGTTGAAATTGCTAATGAATCAGCTATTATTTCTAGTACAGTAAGTGATATAGCTAATAATATCTTAGAAGATGTTAAGAAGAAGAGGTTTTAATTAATCATTTATACCTAGTGAAAAACTAGGTATAAATTTTTCCTTCGATTTAAATTTTTCATCAAAATTTCTAAAAAGTTTCCAAATATTTTTATATTTCCATTGTTTTAAATTTTAATATGGAGTAAAAATAAATGGAAAGAATATTGTTTTTAAAAGGTTCAGCTTTAGGTTCTATGGTGGCTTTTTTTAAGTTCAAATTTAAGTGCTGCTATGCTTAAGGATAAGGATTTTCTAGGTTTTAAAGTTGTTGATGCAAGCACACAAGATAAAGTTATAGCACCACAAGGTTATGAAGCAAGGGTTTTAATTTCTTGAGATGATCCACTTTTTAGCAAAGCAAAACCTTATGATGAAAATAAAATCATCGATATGAATGCGGTTAAAAATGCTCATTTGGTTTTTTGGAGATAATGATGATGGTATGAATTTTTTCCACTTTCAAAAAACAGAGGAATTTTAGCCGTTAATAATGAATATATAAATCCTGAAATCATATTTAATCATCATGGTAAAAATTAAGCAAAGAAGATATTTTTTTATATGAGCAAGCTAGTGTGGGTGTGAGTATCTTAGAAATCGAAAAAAGATGATGATTGGACTGTTTTTAGACTCTAAGTATAACCACAGAATCGATGTAAACACTAAAATGCAAGTAAGTGAGCAGCTAAAAAAGAAGTTTTAAAAAATGAAAAATTTATTCATGGAACTTTTGCAAATTATGCAAATGGACAAATACCTTAGGGAGCTTATATTACCTGTGAAGAAAATTTTGACGATTTTTTGAAGTTTAGATGAAAATTTAGAATTTTGATGAAATATTTGATTTAGCTAAAAATATCGACGAAATCAATCTTTTTAATATAAAAATATGCTTTAAAAGAACTTCTTTAGGGTGTTTAAACATATAAATATAGGAATTATCGTAAAAAAGACGGGTTTATATGGGTGAATGACGTGTTATTTTAAATTTATTAGTAAACACAAATATAAAAAAGGTGCTAATATAGCAAAATTATTAGATGAAAGCATTTTGTATATAGGACAGTTTAATGGTAAAGTGGGAGATTTTAAAAGATAGGGAAAATGGATAGCAAGCCATAAACAAAAGTGATTCTAAAGAAGTATTTGCAACACTAACAAATAATAAAAATCGCCAAGAACCTAATGTAGCAAATCCAAAAACAGGGGAAATTAGACGCTTTTTAACAGGGTTTATTGCTTGTAAATTAACAGGGATTGTTTTTAGTGAGGGTTATACTACAATGTTTGTAGGTATACAACACCCAAGAGAAGGTTTAAAAGGTAGTACTTTTCCTTATGGAAAAACGCCAAGATCGAGTGTAATGATGATAAGAAAACTTGATAGTGGAGTGATAGGAAGCTAATAAATTCCAAGCTTAAGGCTTGGAATTTAATTACTGCATTAGCAATTACCAGTTTTTAAATATTTTATAATAGCTTCGCTAGCACGATAGGCTAAAGCATTTAAGGTTAAGGTAGGGTTGTAGCCTGGATTATGTGGAAAATTTCCTGCACCTACGACAAAAAGATTGTTAACATCCCAATGTTGTAAATAAGGATTAACTACACTTGTACTTTTATCTGTACCCATTATAGTTCCGCCAGCAATATGGGTAGAAGTATACCAACCATTTGAAACTACTCCATAATCTCCTAATTTTGGCGAAGTGTAAATATTTTGCGCTCCCATTTCTTGCATGATGCTTTTTAGTTTTGGAAGCATAAAATTATAAAGATTTTTATCTTGTTTGGTAAAATTATAGGTTACGCGGATAAGTGGTAGTCCATAAGCATCTATAAGTTGGATCAAGGGATAAATAATTACCTATATAAGGAATAGATGCACCCTGAGCTCCAATATAAGTAAATCGAGTATAATTATAAATAGAAGCTTTTATAATTATAAATAGAAGCTTTTTTAAATTCGGCTCCCCATGAAGGTATACCTGGTTTAATTGGATTTGATGCTATAGGTCTTGCTCCATTTTGGGAAATTCTAAAGCTTGCTCCATGAATAAAATCAAGTTTGGAATGATCGAAATTATCCCCATTAAAATCATCTATCCAATTGCAAAGTGCCCCAGATCCAAGATAAGAATTAAATGGATCTTTGAAAAAAACCATTAACACTAGGTGTGATTTGATAACTATAATTTTTTCCTAAAGTTCCTTTGCCTGTTTTTGGATTATAAATTTCGCCTATATTAGAAACCATTAAAAGTTTAGCATTGTTGAAAACATAAGAGCCTAGCATAACCACTTCTGCAGGCTGGATAAATTCTTCTAAAGTTAAAGTATTGATAAATTTTACCCCTGTAGCTTTACCATCTTTATGCAAAATTTCTAAAACATTAGCATGCGTTTTAATATCTAAGTTTTTAGTTGCTAAAGCTGAAGGTATAGTTGTTACTATAGGAGAAGCTTTTGCACCATATTCACAACCAAAATGCTCACAAAAAGCACAATATTGACATGCTCCCAAGCTTTGTTTATCAGGATTTGTATAAGTTTGAGATGAGTTTGAAGCAGGAACCATGCAAGGATGATATCCAAGTTTTTTGGTTGCTTCATCAAATTTTTTTTAACATAGTTGTTTTTTCTAAAGGAGGATTAGGATAAGGATTGCTTCTTTTTCCTGAGAAAGGACTTTTATCTTCTCCAGAAACTCCCATCATTTTTCAGCTTTGTCGTAGTAAGGTTCCATTTCATCATAGTTTACACCCCAATCTTGAATAGTGTATTCTTTAGAAACTTTATTTTTGCCATATTTTTCTTCTGTTAAAGATTTTATTTGAAAGTCATAAGGTAGAAAACGATAACTCACACCATTCCAATGAACTCCTGCTCCACCAACATTATTACCGACATCAAAAGCATAATTTTTCTCATTGGTAAAGCAATTTCATTATCATTATTCCTAACACATATACTTTCTTTACTTAAATCTTGTTTCATTACAGCATTATTTACATATTTATACTCATCATGCGCACCCAAAAAATCCGAAGTATCTTGATGTCCACCCCTTTCTAAGGCGACAACTTTAATCCCTGCTTTAGCGCATTCATTTGCAACAATAGAAGAACTCCAACCTAAACCTATAACAACAACATCTGTTTTTTTAAGTATTTTTGCCATTTGTATTCCTTTAATGTGACATATCAGCCAAAGAAATAGGCCCTATCACTTCAAATTTATCTCCATCTAAAACTTGAGCTGCGTAAGTCATTTGAGCGCCTGGGAATTTTTTCATGCGCCAAGCTTGCATATTTGCATTGCCGCCATAAATTGGATCAGCATAAACTCCTGTTATAGTTATGCTTCTTAACTCTGTAAAAAAATCGCTTGCTTTTATCTTATCTCCAAAAGAAACCTTTGTTTTATCTTGTTCAAAAGCTCTTAAGACTTCATCTTTTTGTTTTGCGCTAAGCTCTACAAAGCCTTTTTTATAACGAAGTTTTGCTTCTTCATCTAAAGCATTTACCCCCATTTTAAAAAGTTCAGCTCTAGTTAAAGGATATTGATAACCTTGATTTTTCTTTCCTTGTATAAAAGGTCCAAAGCGATAATCTTTTGCTCCACTTCCGTAATTTCCTGCAAGTTCATTATCTATAAAAATAGCTACACCTAATTTTTTAGCACCTGGTCCTAAATCATCTTCGGGAAAAATTCTTTCTACTGCTTCACTCAGAATATCAAGTTGTGCAGAATTATTAAAAAAATTCTAGCACGATAATTTTGAGTAGAATTCAAATTGTTTTGATTGTGCATATGAGCAAAAACCATACTTGGTGCGCTAGCACCTACTAAAGCAAACAAAGATGAGGCTTTAAGAAAATTTCTGCGACTTTGTTTTTTGTCCATGTTTGTTCCTTCCTTATTTTTTTAACATAAATAAGTTATAGTTTTTAATATAAAAAATATATTAATTTTTAAAAAAATAATATTTTTATATTTTTTTAAATGTGTAATTATGTAACAAAATTAAGTATAATTTAAATTATATTTAATAATATTTATAAAACGTTATGAAAAAATATTTTATATTTTTAAGGAGTATTGATATAAAGATTTAGGCTAGGAATTCTAGCCTATAATAAGAAAAAATCAATGCAAGCTTTCTATATAAGCCATAGCACTTAATGCAGCTACAGCTCCATCACCTGCAGCACAAATCACTTGCTTAGGTGCATCTTTTCTAAGATCTCCTGCGGCAAAAAGTCCAGCAACACTAGTTTGCATTTTAAGATCAACACTTACTTGCCCACCTTCTTCCATATTGCATAAAAACTTACCATCGTCTTGTTTTAAAATTTCATTTCTTACATTAAGACCAACAAAAGTAAAAATTCCTGGAACATTTAAATCTCTAATACTACCATCTTTTAATTTTATTTTTACACCAGTAACACCCATTTTATTACCATATACTTCATCTACACTTGCACTAGTAATGAGTTCTATTTTTTCATTTTTCTTAACTTTTTCTACTGTAGATGGAGCTGCTCTAAACTCATCTCTGCGGTGGATAAGATAAACCTTAGAACAAATATTTGCTAGATACAAAGCTTCTTCTAAAGCCGTATCTCCACCACCTAAAACTGCAACTTCTTTATTTTTATAAAAAAATCCATCACAAGTTGCACAAGTGCTTACACCTTTTCCAAAAAATTCATCTTCGCCTTTAAAACCTGCTCTTTTTGGAGCTGAACCTGTACAAACTATCACAGCTTTAGTAAGTTCTGTTTTACCACCTTCTAATTTGATGGTAAAACTTCCATCACTATTTTTTAAAATTTGTTCTACTCCAACCATTTCATGTTTTAAACCAAAGCGCATACATTGTTCATTCCAAGGAGCCATAAAAGAAATTCCATCCATAACTTGGGCTACACCTGGATAATTTTCTATTTCAGAACTTGAGGTAATTTGTCCGCCAGGCATACCTTTTTCAAACATTACTACATTCTTAAGACCACCTCTAGTTGCATAAAGTCCGGCACTAAGTCCAGCAGGACCTCCACCTATGATTGCTACATCTAACATTTACATTTCCTTTATATTGAATTTTATTATTAATAATGATATAAAAATTATTCTTAATAGTAGTTAATAAAAATTATTATTTAGTATAAATTTGAAATTTTTAAGAAGAAGGCTAGTTATACTAGCCTTTAGTTTATAGTAAAGAGTTTAGTTTATCACTAATTGCTTGTTTAGATTGTGCACCAACGAGTTGATCTACAACTTCACCATTTTTAAAGAAAATAAGCGTAGGAATAGAGCGAACACCAAATTCAGCTGCTAAATCACCTTGTTCATCTGTGTTTACTTTGCAAATTTTAGCTTTACCATCAAAGTCATTTGCAAGTTCATCAATAACTGGAGCAAGCATTCTACAAGGTCCGCACCATGGAGCCCAAAAATCAACTAAAGCTACACCTTCTTTTGCTTGAGCAAAATTATCACTTGTTAATTCAATATATTTTCCCATAATTTTTCCTTTCTTTAATTTTTGTCTAATTGTATTTTATTTTTTTAAATATCAGCTTAAAAACTTATATTTTCGCAAAATTGTATCACATCATTTTTAATGCAAATCAGATCAATCTGAAAATCCGATGAAATTCCATTTTTAAGATGATAAAATTCTATAGTTTTTAAAATTTTTTCAAGTTTTTTTCTATCCAAACGCTCGGAAACTTCATAATCATTTTGAGTAAATTTAACCTCTATAAAATGTAAAATTTCATCTTTTTTGGCTATTATATCGATTTCTCCAAATTTAGAATGGAAATTTCTTTTTAAAATTTCAAAGCCTTGTTTTTTTAAAAATTTACAAGCCTTATCTTCCCCTAAAATTCCATCTAAATAAGCTTTTACACCCATTATTCTATACGCATCATAAAAGGCTTGGTTTTTATAAAATCTTGTTTGCGTAAAATTTCAAGCAAATTTTGTATGCTTTTTTCATAAGTTAAATGTGTAGTAAAAAACAAAGTACTGTAATTTTCATCATTTTTTTTAGGTTTTTGTAAAAAACTATCGATAGAAATATTATTTTCACTCATCAATTGTGTGATTTTAGATAAAATCCCTATTTTATCTTCAACTTTCACCCTTAAATAATATTTTGTATAAATTTCATCTTTGCTTAAAAGCTCGTATTCTAAAGTATTCACAAAACCAAGCATTGGTGCTTTTACCTGATCTCTTGCTATATCCATAAGATCTGAAATCACAGCACTTGCAGTGGCCTCTCCTCCTGCTCCTGCTCCATAATACAAACTTTCACCCAACAAATCTCCATTAATACTTATAGCATTCATCACTCCATCGACTTTTGCAAGCATTTTTTCTTTATCTATCATAGTAGGATGCACTCTTAATTCTACTTTATCTTCACGCACCTTGGCTATACCTAAAAGTTTTATGGTAAATTCAAACTCATTAGCAAAATACATGTCTTCAGGCGCAATTTCGCTAATACCCTCGATCAAAATATCTTCAGGTTTAGCTTTAAGATTATAAGCGATACTTGATAAAACAAGCAGTTTATGAGCTGCATCTTGTCCTTCTATGTCAAAAGTTGGATCAGCTTCTGCATAGCCTAAATTTTGAGCTATTTGTAAGGCTTGTTTAAAACTCATATTTTTTTGACTCATAGAACTTAAAATATAATTACTCGTACCATTTAAAATCCCTTTTATAGCCAAAATATTATTTGCACTTAAACCTTCTTTTAAAACCTTTATAATAGGAATTCCCCCAGCCACACTTGCTTCATAACCAAAGGCTAAATTTTTAGCCAAATTTTCAAGTTCATAACGATGATAAGCAAGCATAGCTTTATTTGCAGTAACAACGGCTTTTTTCTTTTTTAAAATTTCACTCACTATTTTAAAAGCTTCATCCACTCCACCCATTAACTCCACAAAAACATCTACATCAGCATTTAAAATTTCTTCAACGCTATGAGTAATTGGAATTAAAGCGTTTTTTTTAGGACTTCTAGCAAGAGCGATCACAGGAGTTATGCTTTGCCCACATCTCGCACGAATAAGTTTATTGTTTTCTAAAAGAAATTTAACCACTGCACTTCCAACAGTGCCATAACCAAGAATTGCTACTTTCATAACTTACTCTTTTAAATATTTTTTGATATTGCGTGCAGCTTGGCGTATGCGATTTTCATTTTCAATTAAAGCAATTCTTACATACTCATCACCTGCTTCGCCAAAACCTACCCCAGGACTTACTGCAACACTAGCACGTTGTAAAAGTTGCTTTGAAAATTCTAAACTTTTTAAATGTCTTTTGCTTTCAGGGAGTTTTGCCCAAACAAACATACTTGCTCTTGGTTTTTGAAGTTTCCAGCCTGCATTTTCAAAAGCTTCAAGTAAAATGCGCATTCTTTTATCATAAGTTGCACGGATTTCATCCACACAAGTTTGATCTCCATCTAAAGCTATGGTAGCTGCTACTTGAATAGGTGTATACATACCATAATCAAACCAAGATTTTATTTTTTTAAGCGCGCTGACTAAGCGTTTATTTCCTACTACAAAACCTACACGCCAGCCTGCCATATTGTAAGATTTTGAAAGAGTGTAAGTTTCTACCGCTACATCTTTTGCACCTTCAATTTCCAAAATAGAAGGAGTTTTATAGTCATCATAAGTTGAATCTGCATATGCAATATCTGAAATAATATAAAATCTTTCTTTTTTTGCCGTTGCTATCAATCTTTCATAAAAACTTTTCTCACAAGTTACTGTTGTTGGATTATGCGGGAAATTAACAACGACATATTTTGGACGCGGGATGCTTTCATTTAAAGTTTTATGTAAATTTTCAAAAAATTGATTTTCATCAAGCTCAAATTTTTCATTATAAGCTAAAGGCATTTTTGCTACATTGCCTCCTGCTATAATAAAAGCTTGAGTATGTATAGGATAAGCAGGAGTTGGCACAATAGCAACATCTCCAGGATTTATAATCGCTCTTGCAAGATTTACAAAACCCTCTTTTGAACCCATGGTAGCTACAACTTCATTTTCAGGATCTAGATTGACATTATATTTTCTTTTATACCAATTACAAATTGCTAAGCGAAGTTTATAAATCCCCATGGATGTAGAATATCCCGAGGTTTTATCTTTGTTAGCGCTTTCACAAAGTTTATCTATAATGTGTTGTGGAGTTTTACCATCGGGATTTCCCATTGAAAAGTCGATGATATCCTCTCCAGCACGTCTTGCTGCCATTTTTATCGCATTTACTTCTGCGAAAACATAATTTGGAAGTCTTTCTATGGTATTAAAACGGATTTCATCAAACATTTCTTAATCCTTTATTTTTTAAGTGTGATTTTTAAACCCCTGCGTATATTATCTAAACTATACATATCGCTTACAATAGCATATATAGCACCATTTGGAATAAGTTCTGAAAAATGATTATTTTTATTTTCGCTTTTTACTGCTTTAATTAGATTTAGATTTTTATCTAAAAAGAAGATTTTAGGAAACCAATTGTCTAAATCATTTGCATCAATAATCAAATTTGTAGCATTTTTTAAATCAAGCACATAGTCTTTAAGGGGTTTTTCTAATGATTTTGGAGTATTTAAATTAACATTTGTATTGGTTTTTAATACAGCATTGGAAAAATTTAAATCATATTCATAATCATATGCCCCAATACGCTTAATATTATCTATATAGACAGAATTTTCTTTTAAGAGATTGTAAAGCGTTCCAGGATCTAAAACATATTGGGATTCTACTTGTATGGTATAGTCAATATTTCCTTCTCTTAAAATCAAATCTGTAGGGATAAAATATATATATCCAGCATCTGTTAAAACATCGGATAAAATTTTAAAAAACATAACTTCATCAGCTTTTGCTTTAAAATTTAGTCTTAGACTTTGAGGATTTGATAGTGTTAAGGCAATTAAAGAATTGGTTTTTAATATTTGAGATATTTTTGCAATATCACAATTTCCATTATTATCTATGTAAGAATTATTTGAAAATAATAATTCTAGTTGAGAATTTTTACTAGGATTGTTTACTAAATTTTTTGCCAAATCAAGACTTGAGATTGCAAAAGATATATTAACATAAAGAGTAAGAATAATAATTTTTTTTACCATTCTTTACCTTTATTTAATTTTGCAAATTCAGCAGCTGAAATACTTGTAATTTTTCCATCTTTAATCAAGAAACGTTTTGAAATTCCTGCAGGAAATTTTTGTTCTTTATTTTCTTGATCAAACATTGTTAAAGCTGCAGCTCCTGTTAAAATTAACTGATCTTTATCTAAAGAAATATTAAAATCTTTTTCTTTAACAAAGCTTGTTTTTTTAAGGCTTTTTAAATCTATCAAACCTATCCAAATCTTGGTAGAGGTTTTAAAATGTGCTTCTTTTAAAGAATCAGTTTTTGGTGTATTTATGTCTTCTTGGATTTGGGTATTTTTTTCTTCATCGAGTAAGGTTGTGTTATTTTCACTGATATTATTTTCTATGCTTATGTTTTTATCATTTTCTTGTAACGAGATGTTTTGGCTTGGTAAAACGCTCTCTGTTTGATTTGTTTCTTGTGCTTTATTGTTGTCTATAACAACAACATTATTTCCACCTAAAGATTTTAAATTTTCTTGTGCTTGTCCTATGATATCTATAACTGTTGTGCTAGTATTATTTTGTTCATCTTTGAAAAAAGTTTTAAGTGTATCAAAATAATAAATTCCACTTCCTATAATCACTAAAACAATAAGAACAATCAAAAAAGGCCAAGCATTAGAGGATTTTTGACTATAAGCATCTAGTTTTGGGGTTATCATTTTTGATTTTGTTTGTGGAGTAGGATTGTTTTCGTTAAGATAAGCTTCATACTCTTCATTAAAATCACTAAAGTCGAGTTCGTATTCTCTGCTTAAAATTTTAACAAAACCTTTAACATTAAAACGACTTAAAACAGCAAAATTCTTTTCTGCTAAAGCTTCAAGAAAATCAAGTTCAATTTGCGTTTTTGCTGCAACTTCTTTTAAATTTAATTCTTGTATTTTTTTCCAATTAAGCATTTAACATCCTATCACAAAGTATTGCAAAAGCAGCGCTGACATTAAGACTATCAAAATTATTTTTCATCGCAATGCCCACACATTCATCGCATTTTTTTACAATTTTAGAGCTTAAACCAAAACCCTCACTACCCAAAACTAAAACTTTTTTACCATTGCTTATTTTTACACTGTGAATTTCTTTTCCCGAGCCATCGCTCGCATAAAAATAAAAACCCACTTGTTTTAGTTCATTTATTACACTTAAAGCATCGTTGCTTATCACAATAGGTAAATCAAGAGCCGCTCCGCTGCTTGTGCGAATTACTCCTTCCATGGCTAATTTTTCACCAATAAAAATTAAAGCCCCAACCCCTAAAGCATAAGCTGTACGCGTGATAGCCCCTATATTTCCTACATCGCTAATTCCATAAAGCATAACAATAAAATCATTTTTTTTGATCTCATTTAAATTCGCAAAAGAACTTTCTTTAATATCTAGCAAAAAACCTTGATGATTTCCACCTTTCGCATAAGCTTGAGCAGTTTTAAAATCAAGTTTTTTGATTTTAAAACCTGATTTTGCGATTTTGGAAAAAGTAGTTTTATCACATTCTTTTGCTAAATAAAGCTCATTGATATAGTCTTTATGATATTCTAAAATATAAAAAAATATTTGCTTCCCATAAACTATCATATTAAAATTTTACCTAATCTTGACTTAAAAGCAGTTTTTGATAAATTTCTTTTGCATTTTTTCCATTGATCTTTGATAATAATTTTGCTTTTGCTTTTAAAGACAGCTCTAAATCCATAATATCTTTTTCACAAAGAGTATTTTGCAAAAAATTTTGCTCTTTTGATTGCAGTACTACAACCCATTCACCGTTTAAATTAGACTTTTTTAAAATTTCAAAAAGCTCTTTAGCATTGCCTTTAAATTTATTTTCAAATTTTTTACTGATTTCTTTAATCAAAAAAATTTCTCTTTGGCTGTCTAGAATCATAATTTGTTCTATCAAAGATAAAATACGCTTGGGGGATTCGTAAATAATACTTGGATAAGGAAAGTTTAAAATTTTTTCTATATCTTTTTGTCTTTCTTTGCCTTTATTGGCTAAAAAACCGATAAAGATAAATTCTTTTTGACAAAATGCCGAGCTTACAAGAGCAACTAAGGCTGCATTTGCACCTGGTAAAATTTCATAGGCGATATTATTTTCTTGTGCAAATTCTACCAAAGCCTTGCCAGGGTCACTAATCCCTGGCATTCCTGCATCGCTTAAATAAGCTACATTTTTTTCAAATATTTTTAAATCAATACTTGCTAAAACCTCTTTTTCATTATGGGAGTGTAAGGCTATAAATTTAGAAATATGAATATCAGTGTGAAATTTCGCATTTAATAACGAAATTAAAGACTTACTTATTCTCGTATCTTCACAAAACACAAGATTGCAAGTCTTTAAAAGTTCTAAGGCTCTAAAAGAAATATCGCTTAAATTTCCTATGGGAGTAGGAATAAAATAAAGCATAATTATTGCATTGCGTATTTTTTCTTAAATTTCTCTACACGACCTGCAGCATCTACAATTTTTTCACTACCTGTAAAAAAAGGATGGCAATTTGAACAAATATCTACTTTTAATTCTGCTTTGTTTGACTTTGTTGTAAAAGTATTTCCACAAGCACAACTTACTTTGCATTCTACGTATTCTGGGTGAATTTCTTTTTTCATTAGTTTTCCTTAAAAATTAAAACAATAAGCCGTGATTATAAATTATTTAACATAAAAAAGAGATTAATTTAAGAAAAGTTAAAGCAAAATTTTTGAAGCTATAGCTATAATAGCTGTTTGACTTTTTAGAATATTAGAGCTTTTAAGAGAGACTTTCCGGTTAAACAATAATCTCTCATCATTGTTAAATCCACCTTCAGGACCTATAAAATATAATTCTTTTTCATCGAAATGACTTTGTTGTTCTCCTTGAAAATCAACCATAATTGCATTTGGAAATTTTTGAACAAATTCTTGAGTGCTTTGATAGATAATTAAATCCATTTTAGTATTTCTACCGCATTGTTCACAAGAAGAAATAATGATTTTTTCAAATCTTTCTAAATCGATTTTAAAATTTCTTTGTGAAAAATTTGTAAAAACCAAATGTAACTTTTTTACTCCAAGTTCATTTAAGAAAGGTAGAGTTTTTTCTAAAATTTTAATATCTATAATGGCTAAGGCTAAGTTTAATTCACTTTGTTTTATATTTTGTGATTTTTTGTTTAACAATTTTAAAGTGCAAGAATTTCTTGTTAAATTTGTGATTGTATAGTTGTAAAAAAAATTATCTTGTAAATTTCTAAGATTTAGCTCCGAATTTTCCTTTACTCTTCTTACTTTTAAATGGTTAAAGTTTTCACCTTGAAGTTGTATAAACTCTTCTCCAGCTTGCTTGTTATACAAAAATTGCATTTTATAGATATCTTTCTATTAAAAAAGGCAAAAACAATAAAAAAATTTCAAAAGGTAAAATCAAACAACTAATCCATCTAAAAGTGGCATATTTTCTAAATCTTCTTGCTTTTTTAAAACAAACAAAGTGAAAAATTGCTAAGGCAAAAATTAAGATCCAAGAAAAAATCATTACCCAGATATTGACATTCATTTGAAATTGTTTCATTGCTGATAACAAACAACCTGTAAAAATAATCAAAGCTAAAAATAAATAATAAATTGGTAAAAATAATCGTATTCTGCGAATAAAAATAAATTCGGTTTTAAAATTTCCTTGTGTTAGTATAAGATAAAAAAGCATTAAAAAACCGCTCGCATAAAGACTATAAAGATGTAAAGCTAAAAAGAATTCGTAACTTTGATCCATTATTTTCCTTTGTTTATAAAATCAGCTAAATTTTGAATTTGTTCATCACTTAAAAAACTATGGTTTTTATCTTTTATCGTTTTTATTTTTTGTATAAAAATTTTATTGCCCAAGGTTTTAATGGCTGTGCTGTTTTTAAGTTTTAATTCCCCTTTTTCTCCATGACAAGTGGCACATTTTTGTTTATATAAAGAGTTGATAATAGTAGGATTGGCTTCATGTTCATCATCTGAACTTTGTGCTTCATCATCTACGGGTAAAGGCAGGTTGGAGTCACTTAATTCTGTTTTTTCATCGTTTTGTTCTATTTGGACTACTTCTTGATCTGTATTTTGAGTCTTGGAAATATTTTTTTCATCATTGGAACAGGCAGATAAAACTAATAAAAAAAAACTTAAGGCAATTAAAATTTTAGCTTTTTGCATTAAATCTCCTTTGAATTTATAAAAATTTCTTTATTTTTTAATTTGTTATAAAAATCTATATCATTCCATTCTGCTTTAATGCCATTGGAAAATTCTATGTCTTGAAGTGAAATTTTTGGCATTAGCTCACTATAGGCATCTTCTCTAAAACCTTGTGCATAGCCTGTTCTTGTTTCATGAACAATGATGCTTTGTAAAGTCACTCCTTGTTCTCCATTTACCATTTTTGTTTGTTTCAATAAAGCATCTATAAGTATGAAAAATACACGACAAAAATTTTCAGCACTTACATTAACAGGCAGGCAAATCCAACGACTTGAATATTTTTTCATTTCTTCTAAATATTTTGCGTCATCATATTTAAAAAGAGTGATAGCATGATCAAAACTATCAATAATTTGGCGTATATAGGTTTTTAAAAGTCCAAAATCATAGACCATTCCAGCATTATCTAAATATTTGCTTTCAAGTAAAATTTCAACTTTGTAAGAATGTCCATGAATGCTACTTTTGCAACGCTTAGAAGAACAAAATCTAACAATGTGTGCGTTTTCAAATTCAAATAATTTTCTTATAATCATAAACCCTCTTTATTGTTCCAAAGACGAATATGAATTCTATCAGAATAATTATAACCATTCTTAATACAAAATTCAGCAATTTTTTGAGCATTTTTTTTAAGGTTTTGCTCATTTTCACCCATGGGCATACAAAAAATTTGATTTGGAGCTTCTTTTAGAATTTCATTGATTTCTAAAAATGAATTATCAAGGGTATTGGCATCTAAAACAAATTTATAAAAACTATCTTTTGCGCAATTTTTAAATGCTTTTAAAGCTTTAAAATTTAATCGTTTATCTTTTTTTATCCCGCTATTTTGGAGTTTAACGCTTAAAGCAAAAATACATTCTTTGTAAAAAGGATATCTATCAAAATCAATTTCTATGCTTCCATTGCTTTCAAAGTGTATTTCGAATTTATTTTTTAATAACATTTGGATAAATTCTATAAATTCAGGATTTTCATAATGGATTAATGGCTCTCCACCTGTGATAACAACTATAGGATTAAAGCCTTGTTTTAATTTTATCACTCTTTTTAAAAGTTCATTAGCATTTAAAGTTTCATAACTTTCTTTAAAATCTTTTGTGAAAACAGCTCTTATCGTGTCACATCCGATGAGAGTTTTATTGTTTTTTGATATTTTTACATTAAAACCTAAACAGTTGAAATTACAGCCAGCAAAACGCATAAAAATAGCTAATTTTCCATTATATTTACCTTCTCCTTGAATGCTTAAGAAACTTTCAACAAGTTGCAAAATTAACCTCCAGTTTGATAAAAAGCACGAGATGAGGTTTTATTATCAACAACACTCCATTTATTTTTTTCTGGTTTATTTCTTAATACTTCTTGTAATATTTCTACAGCGGCTTTAATATCACCTTTTCGAACCGCTTCTTTTATACTTAATGCTTCATCAAAATAAAGGCAAGGTATTAACAAGCCTTCAGCACTTAAGCGTATGCGATTGCAAGAATCGCAAAATTCATGGCTATGAGGATCTATAATTCCGAATTCATAATCATCTGCCTTGTAAATACTCACAGGTGCTTTTTCATCTTTTTTTATAAGTTGAATTTGATATTTTTGACTCAAAATTTGTATAATTTCATCTCTTTTTAATCCTTGTAATTTACCATAAGCATGAGTATTTTCCATAAATTCTATAAAGCGAATTTGAGCTTTTTTTGATTTTGCAAATTCCAAAAGAGATATCAGTTCATCATCGTTTAAATTTTTAAGAGCTACAGTATTAAGTTTTACTTTCAAATCTAGATTTAAAGCTTCATCAATTCCAGATAAAACACTATCTAATACATCTTTTTGCGCAAGAGTTTTTGCTTTTTTGTGATCTAGGGTATCAAGTGAAATATTAAGTCGTTTAAGTCCAGCATTTTTTAAGTCTTTAGCAAAGTCTTTTAGTAAAAATCCATTTGTAGTTATAGCAAGGTCAATATCGCTTTTATAATCGCTAATCATTTTTATAAAAATACTTAAATCTTTTCTTAATAAAGGTTCCCCACCTGTTATACGGATTTTTTCAATTCCTTCGTCTATAGCCGCTTTGATAAATAAAAAAAGTTCTTCGAAGCTTAATAAATTTTCTTTTGGCTGATAATCGAAAGGAATTTTTGGCATACAATAAAGGCAGCGAAAGTTACATCTTTGTGTAACTGAAATTCTAAGATAATTTATTTTTCTACCGAATTGATCTATAAGCATTTATTTTCCATTCTATTTTATTAATTTCTTAAATTTTAAGACAAGTTCTACATTTCCAGTGCCAATGCGTAAATCTTTAGCGATTTGTTCTATGCTTTTTCCTTCTTTGAAAAGATTTTCTATTTTTTGTTCTTCTGTATCGTAATTTGGTGTAAGTTTAGCCATGCTTTGTGCTTTTTGTTCCAAATTTAAAAGACGATTTTGTTGTTCATTTTGAAAATCTTCTATGATATGTTCCATAGTTTTTAGTGTTCTTAAAACAGGAGTGATTTTTGAACTGATTTGTTTATCAAGTTCAATCATAATTTCTTCTTTTAAAAGAGAGATTTTATAGTCTTCATCCTCTTCGCTATCATCTTTAACCCCTAATTCTTTACGAAAATAATGAAGTTCTTTGGTAATATCTTCTATCACATTTTGAAGTTTTGCTATTTTTGCATTATTTTCTCTTTCTTTGATATTCATATAGGCTAGCATTGCAATTAAAAGCACAATTATAAAAACTAAATAAAGTACATCATCACTCATTCTTGGCCTTTCTTATTTCTTATCATATTTCTTTGAATTTCAACAACAAAAGCATCAAAAGCCATTTTGTCTTCGGGCTTAATTTTGATAATTTTTGCCAATGTTTGACTTTGAGCTTTGATAAAAATAGCTATTTTTTGATTATTTAAATCAAATCTTAAATAATATTCTTTATCTTCTTCTAAAATAGTATCCAAAAAATTTAGATATTCAAAATTCAAAGATTCTACTACCCCTTTTTGCTTAAGCGGTATAAGTTCTTTATTTTTATCTAAAGAATTTTCAAGCCTTAAAATATCTTCTTTTAGACTTAAAAGAAGATCAAAAATAATTTTTTCACCCTCGTCAAAATCAATGCGTAAAGCAAGTTTTTTCCATTTTAAAATTTGAGAAATTGCTCCAAGTTTTAGGTATTCTCCAAGAAAACGGTTATTTTCTATTTTACAACATTCTAAATGAGCTTCAAATCCTGCTTTAAAAAGTGTTAATTCCATAATAAATCAATCCAAATAAAAATAAAAAAGATAATACTTAAATAACCATTGAGAGTAAAAAATGCTCTATCAATATGAGCAAAATTCTTGTGAACAATTTTATGTTCCAAGGCTAAAATAATACCGCTTATAATTACCCCAGTAAGTGCTATTTTTCCAAGTGCTACACCCCAAACTTCCCACACAAAAAGAAGCCAAAATAATACCGCTAAAATATGGCAAAAAGCTGATATAAATAAAGTAGCCTTTGAGCCAAATTTAGTAGGGATAGAGTGAAGTCCTATTTTTTTATCATACTCCATATCTTGTAAAGAATAAAGCAGATCAAACCCAGCTGTCCAAAAAGTTACACCTAAACATAAAATAACGCTATAAATGTGAATTTCACCCATAATTATAACGCTTCCTGCAATAGGCGCAAGTCCTAAACAAAATCCTAAAACTAAATGCGCTAAAGAACTAAAGCGTTTAAAAGCTGAATAAATAGCCAATACAAAAAGCACAGGAAAAGACAAATAAAAAGCCAAGGTATTAATAAAATAAGAACATAATATAAAAATAAGTGCATTAATAATAATAAAAATCCATACGCTTTTTCTACCTATTTTTCCACTGACATTAGGACGATTTGCACAACGAGGATTATCCTTATCTATATCTTCATCCATTAAACGATTTGTAGCCATGGCAAAATTTCTTGCACTTACCGCACAAATAATGCCTAAAATCAATGCCTTAAAACCAAACCAAGCAGTGTCATTTGCAAGTTTTGATGCTACAATCATAGAGGAAAATAAAAAAGGCAAAGCAAAAATAGAATGCTTAAATACTACAAGTTCTAAAATATCTTTAAATTTTATCCAGAATGTGTTCATTTTTCTACTTTAAAATATTTTTTGCTATGATTTTACTAAAATTTTTATAAATTTTAGGATAAATATTAAAATGTTTTTTGAAATAGCATTAATAGGAACAACCGCGAGTGGAAAAACATACATAGCTAATACTTTAGCAAGAGAATTTGATGCTGTTGTTTTAAGTCTTGATAGTCTTTGTGTTTATAAAGAAATTAATATAGCAAGTGCCAAGCCTTCACAAGATGATCTTGCGAGTATAAAATACTTTGGGGTAAATTTATTGAGTGTGAATGAACATTTTAATGTTGAGCTATTCATAAGAGAATATCAAAAAGCAAAAGAATTTGCTTTAGCTAGAAATTTACCTCTAATTATAGTAGGTGGAACTGGATTTTATTTAAAAACTATGATAGATGGTTTGAGTGAAAAAACCTTAGAGTCAAAGAGTTCTTTAAATAATGATGAAATTTATGCTCTTTTATTAAATATTGATCCAAACTATAAAATAGAAAAAAATGATACTTATAGATTAAAAAAATGGCTGGGTATTTATGAGCAAACAAGAGAAATTCCTAGTGAATTTTTAAAAAGAACACAAAAAACTGGGGTGCTTAAAGATATAGAAATTTATGAGCTTGAGTGGGATAAAGAAATTTTAAAAAAACGTATTCAAACTAGAACAAAAGAAATGCTTGATAATGGACTTTTAGATGAAGCAAAAATTCTTTTTTCTAAATTTGATCATAAGCTTAAAGCATTAAATTCTATAGGTTTGAAAGAGTGTAAAGAATATTTAGATGGAGAAATTTCCTTTAAAGAGCTTGAAAATTTAATCTCGATACATACTACGCAACTTGCCAAAAGACAAAGAACTTTTAATAAAAAATTTCAAAGTAAAGCCTTGGAATTTGATAAAGCTTTAGCTACTTTAAGAATGAAATTTTCAATCGAAAAATAAATGTTCTACTAGAATTTTTACTCCTAATATAATTAAAACCAATCCGCCTAAAAGTTCAGCTTTATTTTTAAGATAAATTCCAAATTTATTTCCTATTTTTAGAGCAATGATACATAAAATGAAGGTAATAATACCTATTAAAAATATGGCTAATAATAAATTTACATTTAAAAATGCAAAACTCACACCAACTGCTAGTGCATCGATACTCGTAGCAATTGCTAAAGCTAGCATGGTTTTAAAGCCAAATTGGTTGGCATTACTATCGCAATTTTCATTTTCCAATGACTCTTTGATCATTTTTAATCCTATTAAAGAAAGTAAAATAAAAGCTATCCAATGATCAATACTCGCAATAAAAGATGCAAAAGTTATACCTATAAAATAACCAATAGTTGGCATCAAGGCTTGAAATCCACCAAAATAAATTCCAACAATAAGATAATGTTTTAAATGTAGTTTTTTAACACTAAAACCTTTGCATAGTGATACAGCAAAAGCATCCATTCCTAAAGCACAGGATAAAAAAATAAGACTATAAAAATCCATAATAAATCCTAAAATTTTATAAAAAATTGAAGATGAAATTATAATCAAACAAAGATAAAAATCACATAATTTTGATATATTTAATTAAATTTTAAGAAATAAATATATATAATTCAATTTCATTTTTATTTTTTACTCCTTAAAAGTGGCCCATTCGTCTAGCGGTTAGGACATCGCCCTTTCACGGCGGTAACACGAGTTCGAGTCTCGTATGGGTCACCACTTTTTAATTTTTCTTTTAAAATAACTATTTTTTCATTTTTCTATTAAAATTTAATAAATATTAATAATTTATTTTGTAGAATACGGATAGCTTTTGATATAAGTCTATTATAGACTTATATCAAGGCTGGGCATTATTGAGCTGGTGTTTGCTCTTTTGTTTTTTTGTGAGTTTTAGCTTCATGTTTTTTATCAGCTTTAGCTTTTGAATGATGAGCTTTTGTATGTGTTTGATTCACATCGCTTGGAGTATTAGCTGCAAAAACATTAGCTGCGAGAGCACCTAGTAATGCTGAGATTAGTACAACTTTTTTCATATTTTCCTCCTTATGAATAATTTTTAGTTGCAAATTAATTGTAATTATTAAAAACCAACAAATAGATATTTTTTGTAAAAATATTTCAAAAAATATAATTTTTTATATACATTTAAATTATTATTAAAATATATTATAAATATATCTTATTTTATTTAGATTAAATAAATAGAAATTTTACCCACTAAGCTTTTAAGATATTTTTACTCTTTTTAATATTATTATGGTAATATTTTCAATATCAAACTAAAAATAAAGGAGAAATTATGTTTGAATTAAGAAAATTACCTTATGATACCAATGCTTTTGGTGATTTTTTGAGTGCTGAAACTTTTAGCTATCATCATGGAAAACATCACAATACTTATGTTACAAATCTAAATAATCTTATCAAAGATACTGAATTTGCAGGTAAAGATCTTGTAAGTATTATCAAAACTTCAAATGGGGGCGTATTTAATAACGCAGCTCAAGTTTATAATCATGATTTTTATTTTGATTGCATTAAGCCAAGTACAGGCTGTGGTTGTGGCGGTTCATGTCAAAGTATAGATGCTAATTTACAAGCGGCGCTAGAAAAAGAATTTGGATCTTTAGAAAATTTCAAAGCTGAATTCATCAAAGGTGCTACAGGAGTTTTTGGTTCAGGATGGTTTTGGTTAGTTTATAATACTAAAAATCAAAAGCTAGAATTTGTAGGCACTTCAAACGCAGCTACACCGATTACTGAAGATAAAGTTCCTTTACTTGTTGTAGATGTTTGGGAACATGCTTATTATGTAGATCATCGTAATGCACGCCCTGCTTATTTAGAGAAATTCTATGCTCATATCAATTGGGAATTTGTTGCAAAAGCTTATGAATGGGCTTTAAAAGAAGGTATGGGATCAGTTAGTTTTTATGCAAATGAACTTCACCCTGTAAAATAATTTTAATCCTTTTTGTGTTAGAATGAATTTTGGCTTAATGTCAAAATTCTATACGAAAAGGAGCAAAAATGGATAATTCTTTATCTGCATATACTCAAAAATATGACAAAGAAGGTTATGGACTTCAATATCCTGATGGTCATGTTATAAGATTTTACGAGAGAATCTTAAAATACAAACTAAGCAAAACAAGTGGAAAATTACTTGATTTTGGTTGCGGAAATGGAGTGCATTCTAAGTATTTTAAAAATATAACTGGGGGGGGGTATAGAGCCTTATGGCATTGATATAGTTCCTAGTTTAAAAAAAGTTTGGGAAAAAGATCCTTGCTTAGATTCTAAAAATTTTCACATCATATCTCCTAATTCTAGCTTTAAAAAACTCTTCAATACAAAAATGGATTTTATATTTGCAAATCAAAGCTTATATTATCTTACAAAACAAGCTTTTAAAGAAGCTGTGCAAGAATTTTATGAACTATGCAATGAAGGAGCTATTATATTTGCAACTATGATGAGTGATAAAGGCTATAGTATGTATGAAAGAGGAGAACTTATGGATAATGGCTTACGTGAAGTAAAAGGATGTCCAAGTGGTAGATTGAGCGGTTCTTCATATATACGCTTTACTAAAGACATAGAAGAATTAAAAGAAGATTTTAAACCTTTTAAACCTTTATTTTGGGGAGATTATGAATTAATTAATCTATATAATTTTGAAGGCAGTGTGGAGCACTTTATTTATATAGGACAAAAGTAAGTGCTCTAGCACTTACTCTCCTAAGCTTGGAGTCATTTCGATAATCTTCCAAGGAAGTCCTTGAGAATTCAGCTCTTCCATAAAAGGCTTAGCGTCAAATTCTTCCATATTAAACACGCCTTTTCCTTGCCAAATCCCTTTAGCGATTAATTTCGTACCTATCATAGCAGGAACACCTGTAGTATAGCTCACAGCTTGTGCACCAGTTTCTTTATAACATTCTTCATGATTGCAAACATTATAAATATAAACTTGCTTGTCTTTTCCATCTTTTTTACCACGAATCACACAACCTATATTGGTATAACCTTTGGTGCGTGGTCCCAAACTTGCAGGATCAGGAAGTAAGGTTTTTAAAAATTCTATAGGAATGATTTCTTTTCCTTGGTGCATCACAGGTTTAATCCCTAGCATTCCAACATTTTCAAGGCATTTCATATGAGTTAAATAACTTTGTCCAAAAGTCATAAAAAAGCGTATTCTTTTTAAACCTTTGATATTTTTTACCAAGCTTTCAAGTTCTTCATGATAAAGCAAATAGCTATCTTTCACACCTACTTCTGGATAATCCCACTCCATTTTTATTTCCATAGGCTCTGTTTCTATCCACTTGCCATTTTCCCAATAACGCCCTTTAGCAGAAACCTCACGTAGATTGATTTCAGGGTTGAAATTGGTCGCAAAAGCATAGCCATGATCACCTGCATTGCAATCTAAAATATCTATATAAGAAATTTCATCAAATAAATTTTGCTGTGCATAGGCACAAAAAACATTAGTTACACCAGGATCAAATCCACTTCCTAAAAGTCCTAAAATTCCTGCTTGTTTAAACTCATCATTTCTCGCCCATTGCTCTTTGTATTCAAATTTAGCTAAATCAGGATGTTCATAATTTGCCGTATCTACATAATCAATCCCTGCTTTTATACAAGCATCCATTAAACTCAAATCTTGATAAGGCAAAGCAACATTGAGTAAAATTTGCGCTCCTGTTTTCTTGATAAGTTCTACAACCGCATTGCTATCATCAGCATCAATTTGCGCCGTTTCAATTTGAACCCCTAAACGCTCTTTGATAAAAGCAGCGATCTCATCACATTTGCTTTTTGTTCTACTAGCTAAAGTGATTTTGCTAAAAGTATCAGAATTCATTGCGCATTTTACAGTAGCCACACGACTTACCCCACCTGCGCCTATGATTAAAAGATTTTTCATGAAATTTGTCCTTAAAAGATTTTTAGGAATTTTAGCTAAAAATTGATAATATCAAAATTTATTTTTTCTTCTAAGTTATAATTTGAACTTAATAACATAAAAAATTCTATATTTTTATATCTTAACTTAAGTCTATAAAAAGCCCCTAAAAATTCTTTTTGTAAAATTTTAGCCTCAAAGCGATTTCCTATTTTAAGCTCTGCATAACCAAAAATATAATTTTTTGAAGCTATCCAAGCAAAAAATTCATCTTCTAAATCAAGTTTTTCTTCTATGATATTTAAATCAGGTAAAATTTGCGCACTTTTAAAATCAGGCTTAAAATAAAGCTCTTTAGGATTTGCATGAGCTAAGATTTTTCCTTTTTCTAAAAAAGCGATTTGATCAGACATGCAATAAGCATCTTCAATATCATGAGTTACCATAATAGCCGTAATGCCTTGATTTTCTATCATTTTTTTCAATTCTCTTCTTAAATCCTGTTTTAAATTTTGATCCAAATTAGAAAAAGGTTCATCTAAAAGCAAAAGCTTACATCCTCTTGCTATAGCTCTAGCAAAAGCCACTCTTTGCGCTTGCCCTCCTGAAATTTCATCGATTTTTTTATATCTTAAATCTTCAATTTCAAAAGTTTTAAGCAAATGATTTAAAATTTGATTTTTATCTTTTTTATCGTAAAGTGCAAAAAGTATGTTTTTCTCAACATTTAAATGAGGAAATAAAGCATAATTTTGAAACATCAAAGCCACTTCACCTTTGCAAGAAAACAAATCATAAGAACTAGCTTGTTCAAGCTTAGCAATAATCCTTAAAAGCGTGCTTTTTCCGCTTCCACTACCTCCTAAAATGCTTAAAAATTCTCCTTCTTTGACATGAAGATTGATATTTTCTAAAGCTTGTATTTTTCCAAAATTTTTAGATAAATTTTTAATTTCTAACATCATCTTTCCTTGTGATTTTATCCATCCAAACAACAACCATTAAAGAAAGAAAAACGATAAACAAGGAAGGCAAAGCTGCATCATAAATTCTTTCATCACTTGCAAACCAGAAAGCTTTAACACTTAAAGTTTCAAAGCCAAAAGGTGCTAAAATTCTACTTAAAGGAAGTTCTTTAATCGTATCAATAAAAACAATAATAAAAGCTAAAAATAAAAAATGTTTCATTAAAGGTGTGTGAATTTTAAAAAATAAAATAAAATAACTCGCTCTTAAATTTAAACTTGCCTCATCAATATTTAGATGAATTTTATTATATCCTCCTTCTAAAGAATAAATTGCACTCGCTAAAAAACGAATTATATAAGTAAAAACAAGAACAAATAAAGAATTTCCCAATAAACTCATGTGAAAAATTTTATCCAAAAATACAAAAAGCACTATAATGCTAATCCCTAAAGCAGCAGCAGGTATAGAATAACCCAAAGAACTTATTTTTAAAATAAATAAATTAAAAAAATGATTTTTAACTATCCTAGAACTAAACATCAAAAAATAAGCTAAAAAAGTGGTAATTAAAGCAGTGATTAAAGCTAAGATTATAGTTTGAAAACTGATAATATAAAATTGTGATTCAAAAAGCTTATGATCTTTTAGCCCCCAATAAACTAGCCAAATAAAAGGTAAAATAAAACCTACCAAAGCAATCATAAAACAATAAATACAGGATAGAATTTGTTTAATAGGATTTAATTTCCTTTTTTTGATAAAAAGAGTTAAATTTTGATTAAAACTATAATGATGTTTATTTTTATAATAATAATCCACATACATAATCAAAAATACAAAAAGCATTAAAATACCCGATAAAACACTAGAAGAATAAGAATCATTCAAATCATACCAGAGTTTAAAAATTCCAGCCGAAAAAGTATCCACTCCCAAATAAGCACTTGCACCATAATCACTTAAAGTTTCCATTAAAACCAATAAAGCTCCAGAAAAAATGGCAGGTCTTGCGCTCAAAAGTGCCACGCGTGTAAAAATTCTAAATTCAGAATATTTCATAATTTTAGCTACTTCATAAGCCTCTTTAGCTTCACTCTTAAAAGCTGTTTTAGCAAATAAATAAATATAAGGATATAAAGAAATAGCCAAAACAAAAATAACACCATAATGATTGAAAAAATCTATCCTAAAGCCAAAATTTTCATGAAAAAATCCTTGAAAATCCATAATTCCCACATAAACAAAGGCTAAAATATAAGCAGGTATGGCCAAGGGTAAAATGAGTAATTTTTCTAAAATTTTACAGAAATAAAAATCATAATTTGCGATCAAATAAGCAGAACTCACACCCAAAATCAAGCTTAAACACAATACTCCCACGCTAATTATAAAAGTATCTTTGATGAATTTTAAAAATAAATAATCAAAAAAATGACTCAAATTTTCTTTAATAGATGAAAATTGGGTTAAAACATTTGTGTTAAAATTTTGAAATAAAATATAAAAAAGTTCAGCAAAAATACCAAAAATAGGCAAAGCAAGAAAAAGGGCAAGTAAAATTGCCCCGAGTTTATAGTATTTTAAGGTTTTATACATTATCTAAAACCGACTTCATCGTAAATTTTAACAGCTTCTTTAATATTTTCTGCTATCTTACTCACAGGAATTTGATCTTCTTTAAAAGTTCCAAAATCCTTTACCGTTTGGCTTAATTCTACATCATTTCTTATAGGAAATTCATAATTACTATCAGTAAGAATTTTTTGAATTTCAGGACTTAACATAAATTCCATAAATTTTTTAGCCGCATCTTGATTTTTACTTGATTTTGTCATAGCAATACCGCTAATGTTAATATGCGTTCCTCTATTGTCTTGATTAGGAAAAATAATACCCAAAGAATTCCCCACTTCTACATCTTTTGGATTTTTAGAATTCTTTAAAAGCCCTATATAATAAGTATTCATAACTGCAAATTTAGCTTCGCCTGCAAATACTTGTCTGGCTTGATCTCTATCCCCACCCTTTGGGTTTGTCGCAAGATTCTCAAGTACACCTTTAGCCCATGCTTTAGCCTCTTTACTTCCATCATTAGCTATAATAGATGCTAAAAGAGTTTTGCTATAAGGAGCTGTAGCACTTCTCATGACAATTTCTCCTTTAAATTCAGCTTTTGCTAAATCTTCATAATTTTTCATTTTGCTAATGTCGATATTTGCGTTTTTATTGTAAGCAATAATTCTTGCTCTTTTTGTAATCGCAAACCATTCTTTATCCTTATCTCTTAAATGAGCAGGTATAAATTCTTCTAAATATTTTGATGAAACAGGGGATAAAAGTCCTAAATTTTTAGCTTCTGTAAGATTTGAAATATCAGCTGTGATGAAAATATCAGCAGGAGAGTTATTTCCTTCAAGAGAAAGCCTTTTAATAAGTTCTGAAGCTTTAGCTTGAGTATGATTGACCTTAATGCCTGTTTTTTCTTCGAATTTTTTTATGATTTCAAAATCAGCATCATAATGTCTTGCTGAGTAAATATTAAGCTCGCTAGCACCTAAAAATGAAAAAGCCGTTAAAAACATAAAGAAGATTTTTTTCATATTTTATCCTTTATTGAGAATTATACTTGGTTTTATTAAGATCTTTAAAATCAGTATGAGAATGTTCAGAGCAAGCAAAAGCAAAGCCAACGCATAGTAAAAATAAAATTATTTTTTTCATAGACATTAATTCCTTTTTAAATATTTTGATAAGAAATATTAATATTAAAAAGTAAATATAAAATAATTTAATAATTTTATAACTGATAAATATTTTCATTTTATTATAATAAATTTTGATAATAATTATAATTAATTAAATTTTAATATAAATATTTAATAGTATTTTTATATATAAAATATTAATATTCAATATCAAAAATTATTTGCTAAGAAGGTAACAATGATAATGAAATTTTATATTATACTAGGCACGCTATTTATAGGTTTTATCTTTAATGCTTGTACCGTTTTGCAAAAATCATCTCCACTTCAAGAAAATAAAGATTTTTATATACTTGATATGCATACTCAAAAAAAGATTTCTTTTGAAGATATGATTTTAGAATTGCTAAAAGCAGATGTGATACTGCTTGGCGAAAAACACGATGAAGCAAAGCACAAGATAAGTCAAGTTATGATTTTTAATGCTTTAGAAGGAAATTTAAGTTCTCAAAATATCAGCTTTGATGTAGCTTTAGAAATGCTAGCAAGCACGGAACAAAATCACTTGGATAAAGCCTTAAAAAATAAAAAAACATTAAGGCTAACGAACTTGCTAATGCGCTAAACTGGGATAAAATCTGGAAATGGAAAGATTATGAGCAATTTGTCAATGTGGTTTTTTATTCAAGGTCAAAAATATTAGGTGCAAATCTTTCACGCTCAGAAATTACAAGTATTTATAATGGGGCTCAGCCCTTAAAGGGTTATGTTTCAACCACAAATGAAGTAAAAAAACAACTTTTTGACATTATATCCTTAAGCCATGAGTTAAATCCTGAAGAAAATAAAAAATTGGTAGATAAATTAGTAGAAATTCAGCAATTTAAAGACAGGCGTATGGCGGATGTATTGGTTCATCATCCAAATAAAGTTTTATTGCTAGCTGGAAGCTATCATACAAGTAAAAAAATAGGAATTCCTTTACATATACAAGATTTTAAAAGCAGCAAAAAAATAGTTGTAGTGAATTTAAACTATGGAGGAATGGATTTAAAAGACAGTGATTATACTTTTATTTATTATTAAGGAAAAATTAATGAAAAAATTAAGTTTATTTTGTGCTATGGGTTTATGTTTTGCTAATTATGCTTTTTCCGAAGAATTAGAATTTGATAGTCTTGAAATTTCAGGTTCAAAAATCAAAAACGATGAAAAGCCCTTTGTAACTCCTGGAGCAACAAGCACAAGAGATAATTTAAATTCAAGCACTCAAAGTATAGATTCTATAGTACGTAGTGTTCCTGGTGCTTATACTCAAGTAGATCAAGCACAGGGGGGAATTTCAGTAAATATTCGCGGTATGACAGGACTTGGAAGAGTAAATACACAAATTGATGGCGTAACTCAAACTTTTTTTGGTTCTGCAAGTGATGATAGCTTTCATGGGCAAATTGGAACTTCAAGTTTTACAGCTCCAATAGATAAAAATTTTTTAGTCGCCTTAGATGTTAATCGTGGAACTTTTAATGGAGCAAATGGGGTTAATGCTTTAATGGGTTCGGCTAATTTTAGAACTATAGGTGTAGATGATATAGTACAAGAAGGAAGAGTTTTTGGTTTTTTGGGAAAATACTCTTATGGTAGCAATGCTATAGGGCCTGATTTTATGGGTGCTATAGCAGGAAAAACTATGTTAGAAAATAATGCTAATTTAGGCATTTTATTTGCTTATAGTGGGCAAAATGTTTCTCAAAATTATAAAATCGGAGGTGGAGGCTATATAGGCGATCAAAAACCCCCAATTGACACTGATGATAATGGCATTCCAGATGATAATTTAGCAGCACCTATAAATCCAAACAATCTTTATAATCAGCCTAGAAGTCAACTCTTTAAAGTAGAATACAAATCTGATATCAATGAGGCGATTTTAAACTATAGAGCTTATAAGAACAATCTTGCAGGTAGAAAGATTGCAAATGATACTTATCAAATTGACTATCGTTTAAATCCTGATTCTAATCTTTTGGATTTAAAATTTTTATTTGCTTATAATGACGGAAAGCAAAAGTATAATCAAGGCAGCACTTGGGGTTATCACGATATGAGTGGAGTTAAGACTAAAAATCGAGCGGTAACTTTTGATCTTAGCAATACCATGAATAAAGAATTTTCACAAGATTCAAATTTGTATTTTACTTATGGGATTAATATTTTAAATAATCATTATAGCAATGATTTTCCAAAAGATAGAGTGCTTTTGCCTTATATTTTGACTAGTTTTTATCCTAAAGGAAAACAAGATATTAAAACCCTTTATTTGGATACGAGTTTTACAAAGGGCATTTTCACCCTAAATTCTAATGTCAATTGGATCAATGCACAATTAAGTGGATATAAGGGAGTTTGTAGCATGGCTAATCCTTATTGTCAGCCAAAAAATGCGACAAATTTAGAAAAGGATTACAATAATTTTAATTATTCTTTAATGCTTTCAGCAGATATCCATCCGCTTTTTAATCCTTTTATTTCTTATTCTAAAAGTCATAGAATCCCAAATGTCCAAGAGTATTTTTTTACCCATGATGCAAGTTTTGAGCATAATATGAACACATTTTTAAAGGCTGAAAGTGCAGATACTTATCAAATCGGTTTCAATTCTTTTACACATGAAAATTTAAACAATAATGATACTTTAGGTTTTAAAGTGCTTTATTATGATACTAAGGTAAAAAATTATATTTATAATAGAAGATATTGGCAAAAAGCTGACGATACTATCTTTCTTATGCAATTAAATGATGATGAAAAAGCTAAATTCCACGGAGTTGAGCTTGAATTTAAATACGATACGGGGTTTTTTTATTCTATACTATCTTACACTTATCAAAAATCCAAGCATAAATTTTCAGATACAGAATCTTTAGAAACAGGTGGAGCGCAATCAGGCCAAAGTCAATTTGCTCAACTTCCAGAGCATTATGCTAATCTTGATATGGGTGTAAGATTATTTGAAGAAAAACTAATCCTAGGAGCTCTTGCTAAATATACAGGAAAAGCAAAGAGAGTAGCTCCTGTAGGCAGTTTGGATGATGATCCAAGTAATCCTGATGCTATGGCTCCGCTTAAAACTACAGATGAATTACCAAAAATACCAACTATCGTTGATCTTTATGTAAATTATAAAATTTTGAAAAACTTTACAATCAAAGCAGAGATACAAAATTTATTTGACAAAAACTATATGGATGCGCTTTATACTTATAATACTGGTGATAGTCAAAATGCTGGAGGGTTATTTGATCCTATTTATATTTATAATAACTCTGCTCGCGGCCGTACTTTTATAGTAAGTTTTGAATATAAATATTAAGGAATATACAAATGTTAAAAAAATGTTTTTATTTTGTTTTTTATTGTTAAATTTAAATGCAGAAGCAAATGCAACAGATACAAATTTATCTTTTGATTCTTCTAAGATAGAAACCAAAGCACCTAAAATAGAGCTTTCTCTTTCTAGTCTTTATCAAAATGCTGATGAGGTGGTAAAAGGTGTTATTTATATATTGGTTTTATTTTCCATTTTAGCATGGGCAGTTTTTATTTCTAAGCTTATGCAATTTTATTTTATGAAAAAAAATCTAGACTTGTCTATACAAAAGATAAAAGAATTAAAAAATCTCAATGAATTAGATCAGACAAAAGATTTTGCAGGTGTTTTATCTTTAGAAATTCAAGATGAGCTTGAAAAAAGTGAATATAAAAATGATCACATAAAAGAGCGTATAGAATTGCGTTTGCAAAATACCATCTCAAAGCAAATCACAGCAAGCAAAAATGGCTTGAGTTTGCTTGCGAGCATAGGTGCTAGCGCACCTTTTATAGGGCTTTTTGGAACAGTTTGGGGAATTATGAATGCATTTATAGGTATAGCAAATCTTGGCAATGCTTCTTTGGCAGTCGTTGCGCCTGGTATAGCTGAAGCCTTGTTTGCTACAGCTTTTGGCTTGATAGCTGCTATCCCTGCGGTGCTTTTTTATAATTATCTTACAAGAAAAAATTTAAAACTTATGCACCATTTAGATGAGCTTGCAAATTTTGTCTATATACTTTTTCATAGGAGTTATTTTAATGATAAAAACTGAAATGGCTCACAAAGAAGAGGAGTTAAGTGAGATCAATATAACTCCTTTTATAGATATTATGCTTGTATTATTGATTGTTTTTATGGCTGTTACTCCTCTTATCACAAGTTCTATCAAAATAGAATTACCCAAGAGTTCGCAGCAAGCAGAGGATAAGCTTAAAAATCCCATCATACTTTATTTAAATACTGATAATACTTTGGCTATTAATGATGATAAATTAAGCCTAGAAAATCTTTCAAGTGCTTTAGATATAAAAACCAAAGGCAATAAAGAAGAAATTATTTATTTTCATATCGATAAAAGTGTAAAGTATGAAGATATTATGCAAGTAATGCAAAAATTAAAAGAGAATGGCTATGGAAAAATAGCTCTTTCAAGTAAAAAGATGGATTAGTATGAAGTCTAGTGTGATTTTTGGGTTTGTGTTAAGTTTGATATTGCATACTTTAGTATTAATGTTTTTCCTTTTTTCTTTTTATACTCAAGAAAAATCAAGTGGTGTTGATTTTAAACAAGGAGCGGAATTTACTTCCATTATGATGGTATCAGAGCTTCCTATCGGGGAATTAAAAGAAGTTTCGATTGATCAAAAAAAGAGTAATTCTCAAGATAAAAACAAAAAACAAGACGAAAGAATAAGTCTTAATTCTCAAGATAAAAATGCTGTATTAAAAGTTCAAAAAAAGATTGAAAAGCAAGATGAAAACCAAGCTCAAAAAGAAATAGCTAATGCAAGTGAAAATTCAAAATTTAAAAATGAATCGCTCAGTGCTCCGCTACAAAGTAATGAAGATAAAACACAAACTATAGTAAGTGGCAATGCCAAAGAACAAGTTAAAAGCTATCAAGCTTTGCTTATGGCTCATTTGACTAAATTTAAAAAATATCCTCAAGAAGCGATAATGCAAAAACAAGAAGGCGTTGTAAGAATTCGCGTAAGCATTGATGAAAGCGGAAATGTCTTAAGCAAAGAGCTTAAAAAATCTTGCCCTTATGCAGCGCTCAATGATGAAGCTTTAAGTTTATTTAAAAGAGCTTCTCCATTGCCAAAACCGCCTAAAGAAATGTTAAAAAATGGTGATAAAATCAGTTTTGTTATGCCTATTGATTACAATATTAAAGACTATTTAGGTAAAAAATAAACTTTTCATTAAAAAAAGTTTATTAGAATTTTTATTTTAAAGGTGATGATTATGTTCTCTTCGTTTTTTAAAAGTAAAAAATGGGCTTTATGGGCTTATTTGGGACTTTTTTTACTGTTATTTTTCTTATATATACAAACAAGCTTAAATGTTGCGATCAATTCATGGTATAGTGATTTTTACAATGTTTTACAAAAGCCAAAAATAGAACTTTTGGATTCTAATTCTACGCAAAAAATAGAAGAAAATCTTGAAAATAATGCCACTTTAATCCAAGAGGCTAATCAAAGAGCTGAGCAAAATTTCCAAAAAGCTAATTTTATCAATAAAGGCGCATTGTATTATTATCAAAATTTATTAGAATATTTTTTCAACTCTAGGGCTATGATTGAAAAGCCAAATTATTCAGCAAGTGATTTTTATGCTTTGATTTTAGTTTTTTTGGCTATTGCTATTCCTTATGTTTTAATCGCTACAATTAATATCTATTTTGCTAGCGTCTATGCTTTTAAGTGGCGTGAGGCTATGACTTTTTCTTATTTAAAATTTTGGAAAAATAAAGATGATAATATAGAAGGAAGTTCGCAAAGAATTCAAGAAGATACTTATAATTTTTCTAAAATCGTAGAGAGTTTAGGACTTAGTTTTATAAAAGCTTTGATGACCCTTGTAGCATTTATTCCGATTTTATGGAGTTTAAGTGATGTTGTGAGTAAAGCTTTATTTGCAAATTTAAGCGAAAATTCTTCTTTTTATTTTTTAAAAAACATTGATGGTTTGCTTGTTTATATTGCACTTTTGATTTCTTTAGGAGGCTTGGTTGTGTCATGGTTTGTAGGTATTAAGCTTCCTGGACTTGAATATAACAATCAAAAAGCTGAAGCAGCTTTTAGAAAAGAGCTTGTTTATGCTGAGGATAATCGCAAAGAATACGCTAAAAATGAGACTATGATAGAGCTTTTTACAGGGCTTAAATTTAACTATAAAAGACTTTTTTTACATTATGGATATTTTAATATTTGGCTCATTTTATTTGAGCAAATGATAGTTATAGTGCCATTTTTAATCATGGCACCAGGGCTTTTTGCTGGAGCTATAGGACTTGGTATTGTAATGCAGATTAATAATGCATTTGATCAAGTGCGAAGCTCTTTTAGTGTTTTTATCACAAACTGGACAACTATCACTCAACTTAGAAGCATATATAAGCGTTTAAAAGAATTTGAGAAAAATATTTCTTATAAGTCTTAGTTTTTTCTTATAAAATACAAGAAAAAATTCAAATATTAAATTTACTTTTAATTGTGTATAATAAGGTTTAATAATATTTTATTTCTTAAGGAGCTTCATTGGACCCCAGTCAGGTTTTGGATTTAAACCAAACTTCTACAGCATCTTTTGATGCAGGATATTCTATACTTATGGTTGTTGTTGCACTTGCTCTAGTGTTTTTAAATGGTTTTTTTGTTTTGTCTGAATTTAGTATTGTTAAAGTACGTCGTTCCAAGCTTGAAGAGATGGTAAAAGAAAAAAAAGCTGGTGCCAAGAAAGCTTTGGAGGTTACTTCAAGACTCGATACTTATCTTAGTGCTTGTCAATTAGGAATCACTTTAAGTTCTCTAGCTCTTGGTTGGATAGGTGAACCTGCTATTGCAAAAATGCTAGAAATTCCGCTTATTAATCTTGGTTTTAGCACTGTTATTATCCATACTATAGCTTTTATTATTGCTTTTAGCATTATTACTCTTTTACATGTGGTTTTAGGAGAACTTGTGCCAAAAAGTATAGCTATTGCAGTTGCGGATAAAGCAGTTTTATTTATAGCTAGACCGCTTCATTGGTTTTGGATACTCTTTTTGCCTTGTATTAAAATTTTCGATTTTTTAGCAGCTATAAGTTTGAAACTTTTTGGAATAAAACCTGCTAAAGAAAGCGAGCTAACTCATAGCGAAGAAGAAATTAAAATCATAGCAAGTGAGAGTCAAAAAGGTGGAGTTTTAGATGAATTTGAAACAGAGATCATACGCAATGCTGTTGATTTTTCAGATACTGTTGCTAAAGAGATTATGACTCCTAGAAAAGATATGATTTGTCTAAATAAACAAAAAAGTTACGAAGAAAATATGCAAATCATTTGTGAACATAAACATACTCGCTTTCCTTATATTGACGGTTCTAAAGATACTATTTTAGGGATGATACACATACGAGATATAATACAAAATGAATTAAGCCATAAAAGTCAAAATTTAGATACTTTTGTTAAACCTTTGATTTTGGTTCCTGAAAATATCAGCATTTCAAAAGTACTTGTAATGATGAATAAAGAACGCTCTCATACTGCATTAGTAGTTGATGAGTATGGTGGAACTGCTGGAATTTTAACCATGGAAGATATCATGGAAGAAATTATTGGCGAAATTAAAAGCGAGCATGAAGAAGACAGCTATAAAAAACTTGCTGAAAATATCTATGAATTTCAAGGACGATGCGATATAGAAACTGTTGAAGAAATGCTTGTAATAAACTATGATGAGGATTTAGAACAAGTTACTATAGGTGGATATGTATTTAATCTTTTAGGACGCTTGCCTATAGTAGGAGATCGCATTGAAGATGAACTTTGTTACTATGAAGTTAAAAAAATGGATGGGAATTCTATAGAGCGTGTTAAGGTGGTTAAAAAAACAAATAAAGATGAAGAATAAGCCTCTTTAGGCTTATTTCTTTTTGTAAATTTGGTTTTTAATTTCTATACACTCAAAACCTTTTTTATCTAGTGTAACTACGCGTAAATATCCACCATCATCTATTTTACCCTCGCATAAAAATACTCTTTTGGCTATTTTCATAGGAAGTTTTTCTTTATTTCTGTGTCCAAAGATTTGATAAAGATTGTCCGAGGTGAAATTGCAAAATTGATTTGCTACTTTTTGACTGTCTTCATATCCACCTACACCATAAATAAAATCATGGCTTGGTATAAAACTTATTTTTTCAGGTTTGGAGGGTATAAAATTTACTCCTCCATGTGAACAAAATATGAATTTATTTTGGAATTTGTAGTATAAACATTCTTTTAGATGAGGATAGAGTTTTCTAGCATCTCTTGGAGTAAGTTTTTCTTTTCTAAAATCCTTTAAAGTATTTTCATTAAATTCTTTGGAATTTGACAATTCTCCATTAGCCCATTTTATAAGATGTCTTTCGTGATTTCCTTCTAATAAGCATACATTTTCTTTTTCGCAAATTTTTAAAAGAAATTTTATTACTTTGCCATTTTCTATACCTCTGTTGATATAATCTCCCAAAAATATATAAAATTCATCTTCTTTGATTGTTTTAATGTATTCTTTTAAAACACTATAGCAACCTTGTAAATCTCCTATATGATGAATTTTTTTGTATTTGCTTAAATTTGGCATTTGGTAAAGACATTTTTTCCAGTCGCTCGAGTCTAAAATTGAGTATTTTTTTGGATTTTTTTTGAGTAAATCTTGAGTTTTTTCCAAAAGAGCATAAGGGATGATATATCCATTTTTTTTAGCTTCTAAAAGATTTTTTTCTTGACATTGTTTTAAAGAGCTATCAAAAACAATAACATACATTTTATAGCGATATTGTTTAGCTAAGTCTTTATAAATTTTTAATGTTTCATTGTAAGCGTTTATGATGCAAAACTCACCTTTTTGCATACGCATTTCTAGAAGTTTGAGTAAAATTTTACTCAAATCTTCATCATTTTTAACATTTAAAATTTTATATTCACTGACTATATTTTTAACGCTTCCTGATAAAAGACGCAAAGCATTTAAATCAAGTGTATAATTTTGAAGTTTATTATTTTTGATAAATTCTTCTTGTCCTGCGTAATAATTCCCTCTTAAAACAAGTAAGATTCGCACATTCTTTGCCTAGATTTTCTTTAAAAATTCAGTTTTTAAAACAATAACTCCAAATTTGTCTACTCTAGCCTCAATTTCACCTTCTTTAGAAGTGAGCTTAATATTTTTTATAGTAGTTCCACGTTTTAAAGTTGTACTTGCACCTTTAGCCTTAAGATCTTTTATTACACTCACGCTATCACCTGCATTAAGTTCTGTTCCATTAGCGTCTTTAGCCATTTTTTTCCTTTCTTTGATCTAAAATATTTAAAATTTGCACCACTAAAGCAAAAGCCATAGCAGTATAAATATATGCCTTATCAATATGAATATCAAAACTTTCAGCAACTAAAACTACGCCTATTAACACCAAAAAAGCTAAGGCTAAAATTTTAATGCTTGGATATTTTTCAACAAAATTTGCTATAGGTTTAGAAGCAAAAAGCATCACAGCTACTGCGATAATAACAGCGATAATCATGATGGTTACATCTTGAGCAATTCCTACTGCGGTAATAACACTATCAAGCGAAAACACTATGTCAATCACAGCAATTTCAGCTACAACTATCCAAAGTTTATTGCTTGCTTTAAAATGACTTTGACTTTCTTCTTGATGAGAAATTTGCTCTTTAATTTCTTTAATAGACTTTACAATTAAGAAAAGTCCACCTAGTAAAAGAACTAGATCTCTTCCTGAAATTTCATTGTCCAATACACTAAACAAAGGTGTTACAAGTTTCATCACCCAAAAAAGAGATAAAAGAAGTAAAATTCTTGTAATCATTGCAAAAGCTAAACCTAAGATACGTCCTTTATCACGATGTTCAAGGGGTAGTTTGCTTACTAAAATAGCTAAAAAAATGATATTATCTATCCCTAGTACAATTTCAAGAGCACTTAAAGTAGCTAAAGTAATCCAAGCATCAATACTAAATATCCATTCAAACATAAATTTCCTTGAAAATTTTAAAATTTTTTAAAGCGATATTTTATAGTTTTAAAGCAAATACCTTTAATTCTTTAAGAAAAAATTTCAATCACACTTAAGGGTAAAATTTCATGTTCTAGACTATGAATTTTTTCTTCAAATTCTTCAAAACTCAAATTTCTTTTTTCAAAAGCTTTTTGAGCTATAATCATTCCACCATCAAGTTCTTCACTGACCCAATGCACACTCACACCAGCTACTTTCATATCACTTTCATAGCTTTCTTTAATCGCATGTGCTCCTTTAAAAAGGGGTAATAAAGAAGGATGAAGGTTAATTGCCTTAATATTTTTTGTAAAAACAGGACTTAAAATTCTCATAAAACCTGCTAATACAGTAAGATTTGCTCCACTTTCTTTGATCTTTTGTACCAAAATCGTATCAAATTCTTCACGAGTATTATAAGCCTTATGATCAACAATCACAGTATCAAGACCAAATTTTTTTGCCCTTTGTATACCAAAAGCATCTTTTTTATTGCAAAGGCAAAGTACTACTTCATAGGTATTTTCTCCTATAGTTTTTTTATGAAGTTTTTCTAAAATATTTTCTAAATTACTTCCATTTCCACTAAAAAGTACAGCTAATTTTACAAGCATTTTAATCCTTTGATAAGTTTTAAAGCATCAAAGCTATTTTTATTAAATTTATATTTCTTTGCAACAAGTCCATGGGCTAAAGTAGCATTTTTTGCTGCTTCTAAAGCACTAAAACCAAAACCTAAATGCGCAGCAATCATTCCACTTAAAACATCTCCACTCCCACCTTTAGCTAAGGCTTGATTTCCTAAATTTACAACAAATAATTTTTCTTTTTGTGCAATAATAGGATTTGCTCCTTTTAAAACAAGAACACAATCATAATTTTGTGAAAATTTTCTAGCGTAGAAAAAGCGATTTTTTTGCAATGTTTCTATATTTAAATCCTCATCAAAGCATATTTTATAAAGTCTTATAAATTCTTTTGGATGAGGGGTTATAACGACATCTTTTCTGTTTAAATACCAAAGCAAAGCTTCACTTAAAAAGCAGTTTGCATCCAAGATCAAAGGAGTGTTTTGCAAAATTTCATCTTTTAGAAAATCCAAATTTTCAAGCCCCATACCTAAAGCAATAGCACTTGCATTATTTTCAATTTTTTCTTTTAACATCAAAAGAGGCGAGAAGCTTTTTTGTGCTACTAAAGAAACAAGACCTGCTCCAAAATTTAAGGCTCCAAGTCCTGCTAAAGTTCCAGCGCTTGCATTGGCAACTATATAAATATGGCCAAAATTTCCTTTATTAGCGTTGATTTTTCTATCTATAGTTTTTAAATCTTTTTTTTCAAGCAAAAAAGCTTGAGAATTAGGGTAAAATTTCTTAGAGCTAATGCCTAAATTGGCTATTTTAATCCTTCCTACAAATTCCTTAGCAAAATCTTCAAGTAAAATTTCCTTTAAGGCTCCCATGCAAAGTGTAATATTAGCTTTAAAACAAGGATAAAATCCCAAATTTGTAGGCATATCACAAGCTATTTTTAAAGCCTTGCTTTGATTAACTTTTTGAATTATTAAACTTGTTTTTTCATCTAAGCAACGATTTAAGCCTGTGCCTAAAATACAATCAATGATAATATGAAATTTTTTAAAATCAGGTTCTTTTTTACAAAATTTAAAAGCATAATTTTGTAAAATTTGCTCTTGTTTTTTAAAAAGCGTATTTTCTTTAAAGCCTACTTTATAAGCTTTAGCGTGTTTTAAATTTCTTAAAGCCACCAAGCCATCTGAAGCGTTGTTACCCCCGCCTAATAAAAAAAGTATTTTTACTTTTTTAATCTTGCGTTGAATGCAGATTTTTTTAGCTTCTTTTTTAATTAGTTTGGCTAAATTTAATCCCGCATTTTCCATTAAAATAAGCTCATCTAAGCCTTTATTTATAGCATTTTGTTCTAAAATGTTTATATTATCAATAATAGCTTTCATAATCTTTTTTCACCAAAAAATATATATTTTTTTCTCTTTCTTCTTCAAATTTTTTCATTTTAGGTAAAAATTTCTGGATCAAAGCACGAAAATTCTTAAAACCATAATTTTGCGGATGAAAATCCGAGTATTTGCGGTTCATATTAGTGCGTATTAGTGCGTATTCGGCACGCCCCTTTTCATCGATGAGCTGTTCGGTGATATTGATTAAAGCTCTTAAATAATCCTTACTTAAAATATCTTCTTTTTTACTCTCATCTTTATCTAAATAAAAAAATTCACTAAAGGCATTTACATAGGATTTTATAGATTTTTCAAGCCCCATTCCTATAACCTGTTTTTTATTTTCTCTTAATTTTTGAATGAGTGAAGTATAATCGCTATCGCTTGAAACAATAACAAAAATATCTATATTTTTTTCATAAAATATGGACATGATTTCAGTGATTAAATACATATCACTTGAGTTTTTGTTGGCCGCAAAATTAAATTGTTGCATAGCGATTAAAGAATATTCAGCAATTTGCTCTCTCCAACCTTGTATATTTTTTTGAGTCCAATCCCCATAAATGCGTTTAATGATAACTTCTCCATAATCTGAAGCGATATCAAAAATACTTTTAGCATATTTTGCAGGGATATTTTCTGCATCTATAAAGATAGCTATACTTTTATTTTCCATTTTAATTCCTTGCTCTAAAGCTTAAAGCTTCTAAAATATGAGTTTTGTTAATATTAAGACTTTGTTCTAAATCCGCTATACTTCTTGAAACTTTTAAAATTTTATTGAGCGATCGCAAAGAAAGATTATAACGTGAAATTGCTAAATCTAGCGTATCTTTGGCATCTTTTTCCAATACACAAAAACGACTCAAATCTTCATCTTTTAATTTCCCATTAAATTCTTTTTGCCCTCGTTTTTTACCAAAAATAAAAGCTTGTAAAATTTTTTCACTCATTTCTTTAGAACTTATACTCGTTTTATCATCCTTACTAATCTCATCCATAGCTACATAAAGATCAATCCTATCCATAATAGGAGCTGAAATGTGATTTTTGTATTTTTTAATCTCATTTTCACTACAAACACAAGAAAGATTTTTAGAAAATAAATTTCCGCAAGGACAAGGATTTTGAGCGGCTATAAAGCTAAATTTTGTTTCATAAGTGATTTTAGAATTTACTCTTGAAATATGAATTTTATAATCCTCTAAAGGTTCTCTTAAACTCTCTATGATTTGCTTGTTAAAATGTGGAAATTCATCAAAAAACAATACTCCACCATTTGCAAGTGCGACTTCTCCAATTCTAGCATTTTTTGTTCCTCCGCCAAAAATACTTGCTCTTGTAGAAGTATGATGAGGATGACGAAAAGCACGAATTTTAGTAAATTCACAATCTTTTGAATCTAAAGACATATAAGCATTTTGCATTAAAATTTCACTTAAACTTTGAGGAGGCATGATATAAACAAGACGTTTAGCACACATACTTTTACCACTTCCTGGACTTCCTTCAAATAAGATATTATGCATACCTAAAGCAGCTATCATACAAGCTCTTTTAGCTTTTTCCTGCCCTTTGATGTCTTTAAAATCAAGTTTAAAATCCATATTTTGTAAAAAAATTTCATTTTCTATTTGCAAAGGGTTTGTAAATAAAGGATGATTGTGCGAGAAGTGAAAATTTTCATAATTTTTTTCTTTAAAAAACTCTATTGCTTCATTTAAATTTTCAAGTCCATAAACCTCCAAATTTGGTATCATGGAAGCTTTTTGAGCTATGCTTTTTGGAACAACGATTTTAGCTTTTTTAATTTTAGCAGAGAGAAACAAAAGCAAAGAAAAAAGCTCGTTAGTGCTTTTAATACTTCCATCAAGTCCTAATTCTCCTACTACAAAAAAGTCATCTAATTCTTCATTTTGCAAAAGGATTAATAAAGCAATGGCCAAATCAAAATGAGATCCCTTTTTTGGGATGCCTGAAGGACTAAGATTGATAGTAATTTTTTTAGCAGGAAAAGCAAAATCACAACTTAAAAGCGTGGCTTTGATGCGTTCGATACTTTCCTTAATCGCTACACTTGCAAGTCCTACTATGCTTAAATTTGGCAAACCTCTTGTAAAAGTGGATTCTACCTCTATAATGTCTAAGCCTTCATGAAAGCTTATGCACTTTAGTTTTTTCATTTCTCTTTTTTATGATTTTTCTTCTTTTTCTTAAATTCTTTATCGAATTTTTGACGCTTAGCAAAAGAAATTTTTTCTATAAATAAATGTCCATTTAAATGATCATTTTCGTGTTGAATGGCCACAGCTAAAAAACCTTTTGCTTCAAGTTCTTTAAATTCTCCAAAGCGATCTTGATATTTAAGTAAGATATGATTATAGCGTTTTACTTCTTCGAAAAAATCTGGCACACTCAAACACCCTTCTGTGCAAGTGATCATTTCTTCATCTAAAGGAATAATTTCAGGATTAATAATCTCTAGCAAATCTTCTTTTTTTTGTTCATCATTTTCATCAAAAATATTCACAAGTAAAGCACGCAAAGGAATATCCACTTGAATAGCTGCTAAACCTACTCCATTACTTGCTATCATAGTTTCATACATATCATCAAGCAAGGTGTGAAGTTCTGTATCAAATTTATTTACAATTTCAGAGTTTAAAAAAAGTCTAGGATTAGGATAAGTGATAATTTTTCTAACCATTAAAAAACCTTTGTTTTAAATGATCTCCAAAGAAATCATTTAAAACTTTTTTCCAAAACCTTATCAATCAGTCCATATTCTTTAGCTTCTTGTGCTGACATGAAAAAATCTCTTTCTGTATCTTTTGCTATTTTTGTAACTTTTTGCTTAGTATTTTTTGCCAAAATATCATTAAGTATAGTTTTAAGTCTTAAAATTTCTTTAGCTTGAATTTCAATATCTGTGGCTTGACCTCTAGCTCCACCTAAAGGTTGATGAATCATAATGCGTGAATTAGGCAAAGCAAAACGTTTTCCTTCTGCGCCACAACTAAGCAAAAATGCTCCCATAGAAGCAGCTTGTCCTATGCAAATCGTACAAACATCAGGTTTGATATAGTTCATAGTATCATAAATACTAAAACCACTTGTAATGACACCGCCTGGAGAATTGATATAAAGATAAATATCTTTTGTAGGATCTTCAGCTTCTAAAAAAAGAAGTTGTGCTACGATAGAAGCAGCAAGTTCATCATGAATTTCGCCACTTAGCATAATAATTCTATCTTTTAAAAGGCGTGAATAAATGTCATAACTTCTTTCACCACGACTGGATTTTTCAATAACATAAGGAATAAACATTATTTATCTTCTTTCTCTTTTTTGCTCGATTTTTCCGATTTTTCCGATTTTGGCATAAAAATATCATTAAAAAGTTTTTCTTCAATTAAAGCCATTTTCACAGCAGGTAAAGCTCCTTGTTTTTTATAGTTTTCTAAATGCTCTTTTGGATTCATACCATAGCGATATGCTTCAAAATAAATCGCTTGAATCAATTCTTGATCATTTGCTTCAATCTTACGCAATTTTGCAAGCTCATCAATAATAAAAGTAAGTTTTACACTTTTTTGCGCTTCTTCTTTAAAAGAATCACGTTTTTCTTGATATTTTTCTTTACTTGCTTTAAGCTCTTCAATTTCTTTTTCGCTAAAAGTATTAAAAGCTGCACGCATTTGCATATCAGTTTCTTGTTCTACTATGCCTTTAGGTAAATCAAAATTATATTTTTCAATCAAAGCATCTGCAAATTTACCTTTTAATTCGTCATTTACAAGTTTAAAAAGCTTTTCGTTTTTGATTTGCTCTTTTAATTTTTCATCTAAAACTTCAACACTAGTTTTTTCTTCTCCTGGTAAAAGTTTTTTAAGCATTTCTTCATCAAGTTCTGGAATTTTAAGCTCTTGAATTTCATGTAGTTTTACTTTAAATACGGCATCTTTACCCGCTAAATGCGCTGCACCGTATTCTTTAGGGAAAGTTACTTTGATATCTTTTTCTTCACCTATTTTCATTCCTACCATACCATCTTCAAAACCTGGAATAAATTGCTTAGAACCAATTTCTAAAACATAATTTTCAGCTTTACCACCTTCAAAAGCTTTATCATCTACAAAACCTTCAAAATCAAATTTTGCAAAATCACCTTCTTTTAAAGCTCTTTTTGTTTTTATAGCTTCAGGAGTAGCAAAACGCTTTAAAAGTTCATCTTTTTTCTCATCAATTTCTTTTTTACCTACTTTTGGAGTTTGGTATTCAGGAATGAGTTTTTCATAACCCTCAAGTTTGATTTCAGGTTTAAAAGAAAGTATTAACTCAGCAATAATTTCTCCATCTTTACGATCAAATTTTTCAAAATATGGCTCACCTACAAGCTCTTTACTTTCTTTTTTAAGTTCTTGTAAAGCACTATTTACAGCAGATTTAAAAAGATTTTGTTCCGCGTCTTGAGTGAGTTCTCTTTCATATCTTTTAAGTACAGCACTTACAGGAACTTTTCCTGGTCTAAACCCATCCATTTTTACACTTTTAGAAGCTTTTTTTGCTAAATTTTCTACTTCACTTTTGATCATTCCTGAAGGAATTTTTACACTAGCAGTCGCATTAACAGAATCTAGTTGCTTTGCCTTTACTTCCATAGTTTTTTCCTTATAAAATAAAATTTGCTTTCAATCATAGCAAATTTTTCCTTATTACTTGCATAAAATTTTAAAGTAATTTATGATAAAATTGCAATATTACATTATTATTAAAATAATAAAAATATTTTTGGAGAAAAATTTGCAAAAAAAATTTGAAGATTGTGTTAAAACTATGCTTGAAATTATAGGAGAAAATCCAAATCGTGAAGGACTGATTAAAACACCAAATCGTGTTTTTAAAGCTTATGAATTTCTTACTAGTGGTTATACGCAAAATGTCAAAGATATTTTAAATAATGCTTTATTTGAAAGCTCTAATAATGAAATGGTTTTGGTGCGTGATATAGAATTTTACAGTCTTTGCGAACATCATCTTTTACCTTTTTTTGGGCGTGCTCATGTAGCCTATATCCCTAATAAAAAAGTAGTAGGTTTAAGCAAAATTCCACGCCTTGTAGAAGTGTTTGCAAGAAGACTTCAAATTCAAGAACAACTTACCGAACAAATCGCACAAGCTTTAATGGAAAATGTCGATGCAAAAGGTGTGGGTGTAGTCATAGAAGCAAGACATATGTGTGTTGAAATGCGTGGAGTACAAAAAGCTAATTCCACCACTACAACTTCAGCTTTGCGTGGAATTTTCTTGAAAAATGAAAAAACTAGAGAGGAATTTTTTTCTCTCATAAACTCTGCTAAACAGGTAAGATTTTAATGAATCTTGAAAAACTACGTTCCAAACTTGGTAAAGAAAATTTAAGTGCTATTTTTGGAGAGATTACAAAAATTTCTGCTACAAGTATAGAAATTCGTGGGCTTAAAACAGGGGTTGGAGATATAGTGAAGTTAGTTTCCAATGAAAATGAAAATTTAAACACTCTAGCTATGGTCGTAGAAATCAAAGAACAATTTAGCTATTTAAGCCCATTTTCTTTTATAGAAGGTTTTAAGATAGGCGATCGTGCTTTCATAAGTGATGCAGGTATGCAAATAGGCGTTAGCGATGAACTTTTAGGCAGAGTAGTAGATCCTTTTATGCGTCCAAAAGATGGTAAAGGAGCTATAGAAGTAAGTAAATATATGCCTATAATGCGTGCACCTATTGATGCGATGAAAAGAGGGCTTATAGAAGAAGTTTTTCCCGTGGGTGTTAAAACCATAGACGCACTTTTAACTTGTGGTGTAGGGCAAAAACTTGGTATTTTTGCAGGAAGCGGGGTAGGAAAATCCACTCTTATGGGAATGATAGTTAAAAATTCCAAAGCTCCTATAAAGGTAGTGGCACTCATAGGAGAAAGGGGGCGTGAAATTCCTGAATTTATACAAAAAAATTTAGGCGGAAAGCTCGATGATACAGTGATTATTGTTGCTACAAGTGATGATAGTGCTTTGATGCGTAAATACGGTGCTTTTTGTGCAATGAGTGTGGCAGAATACTTTAAAGAACAAGGTAAAGATGTACTTTTTATCATGGATAGTGTAACGCGTTTTGCTATGGCGCAAAGAGAAATAGGACTAGCTCTTGGAGAACCTCCTACAACCAAAGGTTATCCACCAAGTGTTTTAAGTCTTTTGCCTCAACTCATGGAAAGAACGGGTAAAGAAGAAGGTAAAGGCACTATAACAGCCTTTTTTACCGTTTTGGTAGATGGAGATGATATGAGCGATCCAATTGCTGATCAAAGTCGTTCTATCTTAGATGGACACATTGTTTTAAGTCGTGAATTAACAGACTTTGGAATTTATCCTCCTATTAATATACAAAACTCTGCTTCAAGGGTGATGAGTGACATTATAAGTCCTGAACATAAACTTTGGGCAAGAAAATTTAAGCGTTTAAACTCGCTTTTAAAAGAAAATGAAGTATTGCTTCGCATCGGTGCCTATCAAAAAGGAAGTGATAAAGAACTTGATGAAGCTATTTCTAAAAAAGAATTTATGCAAAAATTCTTAGGGCAAAATCCTGAAGAAAGCTTCGAATTTAATCAAACTTTAGAGCTTTTAAGTCAAATTGATACACCAAATACTCCTTTGCCACCAACTCAAAATATAAATGTAGGAAGTGCAAGTGCAACCTTGCCTAATCCTAATTTAAAATAAAATTATTTAATAAAATAATCCCCATCAAAACTGATTAAAGAATATTTCCTTTCATTGCCTATGCTTTGGGTTAATTCTTCTATGCTTAAAAAACTTAGCGTATCAGCTTCTACATATTCACGCACTTCTTCAGTATTTTTATTTGCGCTGATAAGTTCTTCAAAAGTTGGAGTATCTATGCCATAAGTATCAGGAAATTTGATCTCAGGACAAGCTATGGCAAGATGGATTTTGCTCGCTCCTGCAGCACGAAGTAAAGAAATTATTTTTTTAGAAGTAGTGCCACGCACCAAGCTATCATCAATGACTACAATTTCTTTGCCTTCTAAAACTTTACGCATAGGGTTAAGCTTTAGTTTTACTTTTAAATTTCTAAGCTCTTGAGTTGGCTCTATAAAGGTTCTTCCTACATAATGATTTCTTACTATTGCCATTTCAAGAGGGATTTGTAAATATTGCGCAAAACCTATAGCTGCACTTACTCCACTATCTGGCACAGGCACGACAAAGTCTGCTTTATAAACAAATTTTTTAGCTAAAGCTTCGCCCATTTTTTTACGCACTTCATACACGCTTTTGCCTTCTACTATGCTATCAGGTCTAGCAAAATAAATGTATTCAAAAGCACAAATTCTAGGAGTTTGAGAAAAAAGTTCTATACTTTCAAATTTATCATTTCCTTGAGTAAAAATAAGCATTTCCCCTGGTTTAACATCACGAATAAATTCAGCCTCTATAAGATCAAAAGCACAAGTTTCACTAGCAACTATATAGCCTCCATCTTTTAAACGTCCTAAAGATAAAGGACGTACTCCATGAGGATCTCTTACAACATAAAGTTTATCTTTGCTTGCTAAAACAAAACAATAAGCCCCTATACATTCTTTTAAACTCTCAATAAATCTATCTTTTAAGCTTTCTTGCTTACTTCTTGCGATAAGATGGACAAGATTTTCTGTATCCATATTGGTTTGAAAAATAGCCCCATCTTGAATAAGTCTTGATCTTACTTCTTCTTTATTAACTAAATTTCCATTATGTGCTAAAGCAATATCACCTAAAACCGAAGTAGCTGCTATGGGCTGAGCGTCATTTAAACTTGAATTTCCTGCTGTAGAATAGCGATTATGCCCTATAGCGATTTCACCTTCTAAAGTTTTTAGATTATCAGGATTAAAAATTTGACTCACTTCACCTTTAGCTTTAATAGTCTTAATATTTTTACCATTACTCACACTAATACCACTTGCCTCTTGCCCACGGTGTTGCATAGCAAAAAGTGCATAATACGCATAAGTGCTAGCATTTTTTGAATTGATAACTCCTACAACTGCACACATTTTAAATTCCTAAAAAATCATTGATTGAATACATTTTTGCTTCTTGCTTACTAAGCCAAATAGCGATTTTAATCGCACCTTTAGCAAAAGTCGCCCTTGAAGTAGCGGTATGATTAAGTTCTAAAAATTCCCCATCTTCATAAAAACCTACTGTATGGCGTCCTACTATATCGCCACCCCTTAAACTCATCACAGAAATTTCATCTTTGCTTCTTTCACCTATAATGCCATCTCTTCCACTTACTCTTACTTTTTCAAGTTCTAAATTTCTAGCTTTTGCTACACTTTGGGCTAAAGTCATAGCCGTACCACTTGGTGCATCTTTTTTATGGCGATGATGCATTTCTAAAATTTCTATATCAAAATTTCTTAGCATTTGACTGGCTTTACTAGCAAGATAGTTTAAAACTGCAACACCTAAAGACATATTGGTCGCATAAAAAATCGGCATCACTTCACTAGCACTTTGCATCAAATGTAAAATTTTCTCATCAAGTCCTGTTGTACCTATTACCAAAGGTTTAGGCATAGTTCTTGCATAATTTAAAAGCTCATGAGTTCCACTTGGGGAAGAAAAATCAATAATCACATCGCTTTTTTCAAAAAGCTCTTCTAAATTTCCACCCTTATTATAAAGTATCGAAATTTGTGCTTGCGTTTCGCTTTTTAAACATTCTTCAATCTGTTTTCCCATGCGTCCTTTAGCGCCATAAATTCCTATTTTAATCATCTTTTTCCTTGAAAATAAAATATTGATTTTAGCATTTATTTTGTAAATTTTAAATAATAAAATTAAGCTTTATAATTTTTTAATTTATATAAATTATCTAACAATTTTGCTTCTTTTCCTAAGCCCTTGCTATGATAAAATTTTAAATTTTTACTAAGATATTTTTGCTCTACCCAGCCACCAAAATCATGTGGATAAAGATAGTTTTGTTTTTCTTGATGATTGTTGTTAAGATAATTAGGTATTTCTAAAGCTTCATTGTTTTTTACATAGCTTAAAGCTTCATTGATAGCTTTGTAGCTTGCATTAGATTTGATTGTGCTTGCTAAATAAACTACGCATTGGGCTAGGATAATTCTTGCTTCAGGATAACCTATATTTTTAACAGCTTCTAGGGTCGAAACTGCTAAATTTAAAGCATTTGGATCGGCATTTCCGACATCTTCACTTGAAAAAATCACCAAACGCCTAGCGATAAAATCTGCACTTTCTCCTGCATCAATAAGTCTTGCAAGATAATAAATAGCTGCATCAACGTCACTTCCGCGTAAACTTTTTATCATTGCACTTGCTAAAATATAATGTGTATCTTTTGAGCTAACACCTTCACTATTTATGGTGTTGCGAAGTTTTTTAAGATTTTCAAGACTGATATGTTTTTCATCTAAAACCAAGACAAATTCAAGCAAATTTAGCATAGCTCTTGCATCAGCACTTTTAAGTAGAAAATCTTTAGCTTCTTTATCAATACTAAATTTCATTTTTTCCTGTACGCGTAAGAGTAAAGTTTCAAGTTCCTTTGCCCCTAAAGATTTAAATTCAAAAAGCATGGAACGACTTCTTATACCAGAACTTAAAACAAAATAGGGATTTTCAGTGCTTGCACCAATTAAAATTAAACGGTAATTTTCCATAGGAATTAAAAGCATTTCTTGTTGGGTTTTGCTAAGGCGGTGAATTTCATCAATAAAAATTAAAGGCTTATAAAGACTATTTTTATAATTATCTAAAATTTTTCTTAGTTCTTCGAGTTTAAAATTTCCTCCATCAAATTCATAAAAATCTAAGCCAAATTCTTTTGCTACAACTCTAGCAAAAGTTGTTTTTCCAGAACCTGCTGTTCCAAAAAAAATACTATGAGGAAGTTTTTGTAAAGCAGTAAATTTTTTGAAAATTTCTATAAGCTCATATTGTCCTAAAATATCATCAAAATTTTCAGGGCGAAAGGTCAAAGCTAGGCTCATTAATTTAAATCCATATTTGAAAATTCACTACCATTAATTTTTAGTTGAGGATTGGCCAAGCTATCATAAGATAAATTTAGAAAAAAGTTATTATTTTCTTTTAAAAAATATTGATTTAAACCTCCATAATCCTTTGTCCAAGGAAAAATTTCATCAGGCTCGTCTGAACTGATAACTTGTAATTTTGCTTGATAAGAGTTGTTAATATTTAAATTGCCTTGTAAACTGATATTTTGTTTATTTTTTTCAAGGATTAAATTTTGTATTTTTAGATCAAGATTTTTTTGAATAAAATGAGAGATATTGAAATTTGAATTAAAAAATTTGTTTATGGTTATATTAAATTTTGTTTTGTCAAAATTCAAATTCTGACCCAATAAAGATTTAAGATCAATTTCATTGGATTTTCCTTGTATGTTTAAGTTTACTGCTGAATTTTCTTCATTAAAATTTACTTGGTTTTTGCTGTAAAAAGAATTGATTTTATTGTTATCTAGCACAAGATAATCAAAGTTGATCTCTTGTTGGCTATCGCTAAATAAATTTAACTCATAAAATTGTACAGGATTGTTAAAAAATTGTTCGTAATTTAAATTTTGTAATACAAATTTAGTATAAAATTGAGAAAAATCAATCATATCAAAATGTATTTTCATGTTTTTAATTTCTAAATTTTTATTCATTAAAACTTCAATATATCCGCCGTTTATGATGGTATCTCCGCCTTCATTGCTTAAATTTATATCTTTAATATTTAGAAATATTTTAGAGTTATTATCGTGTAATTTGAGAGTAAAAGTTCCTAATTTATTGTTTTTTAACACTTCATCTAAAAAATCAAAAGGATTTGTAAAATTTCCTTTTATAATTTTATTTAACAAAAAATAATTATTAAATTTAAGGTCGATTTTGGTTGAAAGCTGTGTATGAGAGTGATTTAAAGTAAAACTTCCCTTAGAAGTTAAAAAACCTTTTTTGAAGTAAATATCTGTAATTGTATAATCAGGATTGCTATTTTTAATAAATTTATTAAATAAAAGTTCGTTAGTGTATCCTATATAAAATATATGAATAATAAAACCTAATATAAAACAAAAAACAATAAAAATCCATTTTTTCATTATTTGCCTTGGATGAAAATATAAGTGTTATTTTATAAATTGCTTGTTAAAAAAGAGTTTAAATTTTTATTTAAGAGTAATGAAGTAGTTTAGCAAAGAATGATTTTTATAAATCCCTTGTTAAGGGATTTATATTAATAAGCTTTTTTATAACATTGAATTTCAATTTTTCTAGCTACTGGAATAGCCTGAGTATTTGGCGTAGCAGGTGTTCCATAAGAAATTTTACTTTCTAAAAAATTTCCAACCTGTAAATCTTTAAAAGTTCCATCTTTATCTGTTCCAAAAATACCACAATCATCCATTTCTATTTCGGTATTTGGTAGAACTTTTATAGCCATTTGTCCGCCATAAATAGAGTCAATAAGCAAGGTTTTATTGTTATCATAAATTTGTGCAATAGTACCTTCAAGTTTTAGACTATCTGCAAAAAGCATTGAGCTAGCTAAAAGTGCTGATGTAAATAAAATACTTTTTTTCATAATTATTTCTCCTTGTAATGTAAAGTGATAACATTATAAACTTTTTAAGTGAAGTGAATGTGAAGTTAAAATTTTGACTTTTTAGTTTTGATAATATTATGCAACTTATTATATTTTGACTATCGTTACTTCTAGTTGTAAATTTAAAAGAGTGAATACTTTATCAAAAATAATTAAAAATTATTTTTTATTCTTGTTTAAAATAGTTACATTAGAAAATATATTTTTTCCAAAAAGCTATAAATTTAAACACATATAAGTTGGACTTAAAATATCCATTTTATTATTGAATAAAAATGATACAAAAGGATAGGATATGGAATTTTTTTAGCTTTATTGGGTTTTTTCTCATTAGGATTGATAGTTTGGCTTTTGCTAAAAGATTATACTACTCCGGCATTAGCTTTTATAAGTGTAAGTATTAGCGTAGCTTGTATTTTACTTATTCTTGAACAGCTTGGTTTTGGCGTGGGTGCAGCTTTAGGGGTTAAAGGAGGTGTTTTTGATATTAAAACATTGGTTGCTTTTATTAAAGATGGAGTCAAAAGCGTAACGGATACGGCAGCTTTGTTTGTTTTTTCTATACTCTTTTTTAGTGTTTTAAATGCAAGTGGTTTTTTTACTAAAATTTTAAATGCGTTTTTATCAAAAATGAAAGCTAATGTATATCAAGTTTGCATTCTTACTGTTTTTATTACTGCTGCTGTACATTTAGATGGTTCAGGTGCTTCTACTTTTCTTATTGTAATACCTGCATTATTACCTATTTATGAGCGCCTAGGTATAAGAAAGACTTCAATGTTATTGATTATTACTTCGGCTATGGGGGTTATGAATGTTATTCCTTGGGGTGGTCCTACTCTAAGAGCGGCTACTAATATAGGAATGGATGCAAATTTGCTTTGGCACCATATTATACCTATTCAGATTGTAGGTTTGGTATTATCCCTTCTTTTGGCAATTTGGATTGCTAAGATAGAAATAAAAAGAGGTGCAGGCGCAGGTAACTTGTCTGGAATAAATTTAAATATAGAAAAAAGCGAACACCATAATGAAAAATGGTTTTGGTTAAATTTACTTGTAGCTATTGGGGTTATTGGGCTTTTAATTAGTGGTATTTTTCCTAGTTATATTTGCTTTATGATAGGACTTGCAATAATTTTACCGCTTAATTATCCTAATTTAAAAATAGCTAAAAAAGTTTTAGATCGTGCAAGTGCTGGTGCAATGCTTATGTATATTACTTTAATTGGTGCTGGGATATTAATAGGTGTATTTGATAAAAGTGGTATTATGGAGAAAATGGGTGTTTTGATTTTAAATTTTGTTCCAGATTATTTAGGTGCTTATATTCCTTTGATGGTAGGGATATTGGCTGTTCCAATGGCAATTATTTTTTGTACAGATTCTTATTTTTATGGAGTGATGCCTATAGTTTTGAGTGTAACTAAGGCTTTTGGCGCTGAACCTTTGACTATAGCTATTATCATGGTGATAGCAAGAAATTGTGCGACATTTATTTCTCCTGTTGTGCCTGCAACTTTGCTAGGTTGCGGTTTAGCAGAGGTTAATATTAAAGATCATATCAAAAGAAGCTTTTTTTATATATGGGGTATAAGTATTATTTGCTTGATTTTTGCTGAGGTAGCTGGGATAATATAATTAAAATAAAAGAACTTTTAATTTTTCAATGATTGGTTCATTGTTTTATGATATTTTTGAGTCAAAAATTTATAAAAATATAAGCGTTTTTTTGTATTATTTTATTTTGCTTTAGAGAAAAATTATAAATTTAAACTTATAAGAATATTTTTTAAGTTGAAAGTAAATTTTAAAACGGAGAAATGATGTACAAAAAACAAAATTTACCAGAACTTACCTTAAGGGGTTTGATTTTGGGAAGTATTTTAACTATTATTTTTACAGCTTCAAATGTATATTTGGGGTTAAAAGTGGGACTTACTTTTTCATCATCAATTCCAGCTGTGGTCATCTCCATGGCGGTTTTGAGTCTTTTTAAGACTTCAAATATTTTAGAAAATAATATGGTTCAAACTCAAGCTTCAGCAGCAGGAACTTTATCATCAGTTATTTTTGTTATCCCAGGGCTTTTTATGTGTGGGTATTGGAGTGAATTTCCACTTTGGCAAACTTTTATGATATGTCTTTGTGGTGGCGGACTTGGAGTGCTTTTTACTATACCATTAAGAAGGGCTATGGTAGTTGAAAGTAAACTTGCTTATCCTGAAGGTAGAGCCGCAGCTGAAATTTTAAAAGTAGCCAATAAAGATCAGAGTAATAAAAAAGGAAAACAAGGCATTAAAGAAATAGCATTAGGCTCTTTTATAGCTGCTATTTTTAGTTTATTAAGCAATGGTTTTAAACTCGCTGCAAGTGAGAGTAGTTTTGCTTTTATTTGGAATAAAATGGCTTTTGGTTTTTCTATGGGATATTCTTTGGCACTTTTAGGAGCAGGTTATTTAGTTGGTTTAGCAGGTGCTATAGCTCTTTTTGTAGGTATGTTTTTAGCTTGGGGTATTTTTACTCCCTATCTTTCAAATTTTGAATTCGATAGTGCAAAAAATGCCGTAGATTTAGCTTCTAGTGTATGGAGTTCTAAAGTAAGGCTTATAGGAACAGGAGCTATTGCTATAGCAGCGTTTTGGACTTTAATAGAACTTTTAAAACCCGTTATTGAAGGTATTAAAGAAATTGTTAAAAATGTTAAAATTACTAATCAAGAAAAAAATGAAAGAACAAATATAGATCTTTCTTTAAAAAGTATTTTTATACTTTTTGTTTTAATGGTTGTGGGTTTATTTATTACTTTTTATAGTTTTGTTGAAGATGCTAACTTAAGTATTTATTATCAAATGCTATTTTCATTTGTTGGAACTTTAGTTTCTGTTTTAATAGGTTTTTTTGTTGCAGCAGCTTGCGGATATATGGCAGGACTTGTAGGATCTTCTTCTAGTCCTATTTCTGGAATCGGACTTATTGGTGTTATTATTTCTTCTATTGTTTTTTTGGTTTTAGGTGTGGAACTTTTTCAAGATCCTATGCTTTCTAAATTTGCAGTAGCATTAGCTATTTTTACTACTAGTGTTATTTTGGCTACAGCTGCTATTTCGAATGATAATTTACAAGATTTAAAGACAGGACATTTAGTTGGAGCTACTCCTTGGAAGCAACAAGTTGCTTTACTTGTAGGCTGTGTTTTTGGTGCTTTGGCTATAGTTCCTGTTTTAAATTTGCTTTATCAAGCCTATGGTTTTGTTGGGGCAATGCCAAGAGAAGGTATGGATGCTTCATCGGCTTTAGCAGCACCGCAAGCGAATTTAATGAGTACTATCGCTCAAGGAATTTTTCATCACAATATAGAGTGGGGTTATATGGCTTTTGGTGTATTTGTAGGAATTTTAATGATTATTATAGATAAAATTTTAAGAAGAACACAGAAGATGTCTTTGCCACCTTTAGCCGTTGGAATAGGTATTTACCTTCCACCTGCTGTAAATATACCTTTAGTTATAGGCGGAATTTTAAAATATATTGTAATGCAATACTTAACTAAAAAATATACAAAAAATTCTCATAAAGAAGAAAAACTTGCAAGTTGTGAGCAAAGAGGCACGCTTTTTGCTTCAGGGCTTATAGTGGGTGAAAGTATTTTTGGGGTAATTATCGCAGGAATTACTGTATTTTCAGTAAGCATGGGTGGTAGTGAAAATCCTTTAGCTTTAAATTTAACAAATTTTCATGATAGCGAGCTTTTAGCACTTATCTTTTTTGTGGGAGTTGTATTATATTTCATTAAGCGTATTGTTAAAAAAGATGCTTAATTTTTGGGGTTAAAACCCCATTTAATCCATTCTGATATAATTTTTCTTTTGCAATTATCATTCAAGGATTAAAATGGAAAATTTATATGCTTTAATACTTGGAATTATAGAAGGTCTGACTGAGTTTTTACCTATTTCTTCAACAGGACATATGATTTTAGGTACGACTATTTTAGGTATCGATATAGATGAGTTTTGGAAAAGCTTTTTGATTATCATCCAGCTTGGTTCTATTTTGGCGGTCATTTTTGTATTTTGGCGTAAATTGTTTCAAGGGCTTGATATTTGGTTAAAACTTGCAGTTGGATTTTTTCCTACCGGAGTTATAGGGCTTTTTGTGGCAAAATACTTAAATGCTTTATTTAATGGTTGGGTTGTGGTTGGAATGCTCATTTTTGGCGGTGTTGTGTTTATTCTTATAGAACTTGCACATAAAAATAAACAATATCGTATCAATTCTTTAGAAGAAATAAGTTTTAAACAAGCTTTTTGCATAGGTATTTTTCAATCTTTAGCCATGATTCCTGGTACTTCAAGAAGTGGAGCAAGTATTATTGGTGGACTTTTGCTAGAATTTAATAGAAAAGTTGCGGCTGAGTTTAGTTTTTTGCTTGCCATTCCAACGATGATTATCGCTACAGCTTATAGCATTTATAAAGAGCCTGAGCTTCTTGGCAATGCAAATTCTTTAATTCCTTTAGGCATAGGTTTTATCACTGCTTTTATTGTTGCAGTTTTAGTTATAAAATTTTTCTTAAAATTTATTTCTAAATTCGACTTTATCCCTTTTGGAATTTATCGTATTATTTTAGGATTTGTTTTCTTTTATTTGTATTATAGTGGGATTTTAAATGCTGGAAGTGAATTTAAGCTATAAATAAATATTAAATTTATTCTAAGATTTTTTTAAAAATAAGCTGAATTTCAAAAATAATTAAGTCTTAGAAAGTTAAAATTAGAACTTTATAAACACTCACAGGGTAAGTGAGCGACAAAGGGTTAAAAATATGGAAAAAGAAGTTATTGCGTATTTGAACAATGAGACAATAATTGACTCTCAAAGTGTGAAAAATACAAATTTAAAAGAAATTTATTTTGATAATTCTAAAGAAAGTTTAGAGGTAATCCGTCATTCTTGTGCGCATTTAATGGCACAGGCGATTAAGAGTTTGTATCCTGAAGCTAAATTTTTCGTTGGTCCTGTTATAGAAGATGGATTTTATTATGATTTTCGTGTGGAAAGTAAGATTGGCGAAGAAGATTTAGTAAAAATTGAAAAAAAGATGAAAGAACTTGCTGAAGCAAAGATTGAAATTTTAAAATATGAAATCACAAAAAACGAAGCTTTGGCTAAATTTCAAAATGATGATTTAAAACAAGAAGTTTTATTGCGTATTCCTGATGGAGCTGTAAGTATTTATAAACAAGGTGAATTTGAAGATTTGTGTCGTGGTCCTCATGTGCCAAATACGAAATTTTTACGCTTTTTTAAACTCACTCGTGTTGCAGGAGCGTATTTGGGTGGCGATGAAAAAAGAGAAATGCTTACTCGAATTTATGGCACCGCTTTTGCAGATAAGGAAAGTTTAAAAGAGCATTTAACCATTATTGAAGAAGCTAAAAAACGTGATCATAGAAAGCTTGGAACAGAGCTTAAGCTTTTTACTTTTGATGATGAGATCGGAGGAGGTCTTCCTATTTGGTTGAGTAACGGTGCAAGACTTAGATCTAAACTTGAACATATGCTTTATAAGATCCATCGTTTACGTGGTTATGAGCCTGTGCGTGGGCCTGAACTTTTAAAAGCAGATGCATGGAAAATCAGTGGGCATTATGCAAACTATAAAGAAAATATGTATTTTACACAAATTGATGAACAAGAATATGGCATTAAGCCTATGAACTGTGTGGGACATATTAAAATTTATCAAAGTGATGTAAGAAGTTATCGTGATTTGCCTTTGAAATTTTTTGAATACGGCGTGGTACATCGTCATGAAAAAAGTGGCGTTTTGCATGGACTTTTTAGAGTGAGAGAATTCACTCAAGATGATGCACATATTTTTTGTATGCCAAGTCAGATTAAAGAGCAGGTTTTAGAAATTTTAGCTTTTGTGGATAATTTGATGAAATTATTTGATTTTAGCTATGAAATGGAAATTTCAACTAAACCTGAAAAAGCCATAGGTGATGATGAAATTTGGGAAATAGCGACTAAGGCTTTAAAAGAAGCTTTAGATGAACAAGGTTTAAAATACGGTATTGATGAAGGTGGCGGGGCTTTTTATGGGCCAAAGATTGATATTAAAATCACCGATGCTTTAAAAAGAAAGTGGCAATGTGGAACCATACAAGTAGATTTTAACCTGCCAAGTCGTTTTAAACTCGAATATACTGATAGTGATAATGAAAAAAAACAACCTGTAATGTTGCATCGTGCGATTTTAGGTTCTTTTGAAAGATTTATAGGAATTTTAACCGAGCATTGTGCGGGTGAGTTTCCATTTTTTATCGCACCAACCGCAGTGGGTATAGTGCCAATAGGCGAAGCACATATTGCTTACGCAAAAGAAATTCAAAAAGAATTATTAGAGCTTAATATCGATAGCGAGGTGTATGAAAAAAATGAGAGCTTAAGTAAAAAAATTCGTATCGCTGAAAAGCAAAAATTACCTATGATTTTAGTTTTAGGCGATGATGAGGTGGCAAAGCGTAGCGTTGCTTTAAGAGATAGAAGAGCTAAAGAACAAAAAAATCTTAGCTTGGACGAATTTATTAAATTAGTTAAGGAGAAAATGAGTGAGGTACACTTTTGAGTAAAGAAAAAGAAGTATTGCTCAATGAAGAAATAAGAGCGGATGAAATCAGATGTGTTGGCGATGATGGCAAAGTTTATGGTATTATCAGTAGTGATGAAGCTTTAGAAATTGCAAATCGTTTAGGACTTGATCTTGTAATGATAGCTGCAGATGCTAAGCCACCTGTTTGCAAGATCATGGACTATGGTAAATTCCGTTATCAACAAGAGAAAAAACAAAAAGAAGCAAAGAAAAAACAAAAAGTGATTGATATAAAAGAAATCAAACTTTCTGTAAAAATTGCTCAAAATGATATTAATTACAAGGTAAAACATGCTTTAGAATTTTTAGAACAAGGTAAGCATGTGAGATTTCGTGTGTTCTTAAAAGGACGTGAAATGGCAACTCCTGAAGCAGGTGTAGCTTTGCTTGAAAAAATTTGGACTATGATAGAAAATGAAGCTAATCGTGACAAAGAGCCAAATTTTGAAGGTCGTTATGTAAATATGCTTGTAACTCCAAAAAAAGCTTAATCCACTTTTGTGGATAAGGCTTTTAAAGGTTTTAAATTTTGAAAGAAAATCCTTCTTTTTTAAAAGAGCAAATTATAACTTATCTTGGAAATAAAAGAGCACTTTTAAGTTTTTTAAATAAGGGCTTTAAGGTAGCTAAAAAAGAACTTGGTAAAGATAAATTTAGTTTTTGTGATATGTTTAGTGGCTCAGGTATTGTAAGTCGCTTTGCAAAGGCATACTCGAGTTATATTTTAGCTAATGATTTAGAAGATTATTCAAAACTTATCAATAAGTGTTATCTTGCTAATAAAGACAAAGATTTACTCCAAAATCTAAAAAAGTGTTATAAAAATTTAACCCAAAATTTAGATTTTCAAAAAGGTTTTATCAGTGAGCTTTATGCTCCAAAAGATGATGATGATATTAAAAAAAATGAAAGGGTTTTTTATACTTTTAAAAATGCTTTATATCTTGATACTATGAGACAAAGAATTGAAAATGAAATTCCAAAAGAATTAAAGCATTTTTTTATAGCCCCTTTAATTTATGAAGCTAGTGTGCATTCAAATACTAGTGGAGTTTTTAAAGGTTTTTATAAGGGTAAGGATGGTATCGGAAAATTTGGTGGCGAAGGACAAAATGCACTTAAACGCATTAAAGGAGAAATAGAGCTTAAAATGCCTATTTTTTCAAATTTTTCTTGCGAATTTGAAGTGATGCAAAAGGATGCAAGCATGCTTGCAAAAGAACTTGATTTTTTTGATGTGGTTTATCTTGATCCTCCTTACAATCAACATCCTTATAGCTCTAATTACTTTATGTTAAATTTAATCGCAAATTATAAAAAACCTGAAGAAATTTCCAAAATCAGTGGCATTCCAAAAGATTGGAATCGTAGTACTTTTAATAAGTCAAAATTTGCCCAAGACGCTTTATTTGAACTTATTAATGATTTAAAAGCAAGAGTGATTTTACTTTCTTATAATTGCGAAGGTTTTATAAAAAAAGAAATTTTTTTAAAGCGTTTAAGTACTCTTGGAAAATGTCGTATTTTAGAACAAAAATATAATACTTTTAGAGCTTCTCGCAATCTTAAAAATCGTAATATTCATCTTCATGAACAACTTTATATTTTAGTTAAAAATTAAATTCTTGTTGCTAAAATTATTTTTTATTTTGCATGATTAAATTAATTTTATTTTTTCAGATGTTTTGATTTTCGAGCAATAAAGATAAGGTTAAAGAGAATAATAGTTAAAATTTTTAACTTTTTTTGTTTATAATATTTGCTTTTACATTTAAAGGATAAAGATGAAAATAAAAGTTGGGATTTTAGGAGCGAGTGGTTATGCAGGTAATGAGCTTGTACGCATTTTGCTTAATCATCCCAAAGTTGAAATTTCTTATTTAGGTTCGAGTTCTAGCGTGGGACAAAATTATCAAGATCTTTATCCTAATACCCCTTTAAATTTATGTTTTGAAAATAAAAATTTAGATGAACTTGAACTTGATCTTTTGTTTTTGGCTACTCCTCATGAATTTAGCGCTAAGCTTTTAAATGAGAATTTGTTAAAAAAGATGAAAATCATTGATTTAAGTGCAGATTTTCGTCTTAAAAATCCTAAAGATTATGAGCTTTGGTATAAATTCACTCATCCTAATCAAGAGCTTTTGCAAAATGCAGTTTATGGACTTTGCGAGCTTTATAAAGAAGAGATAAAAAAAGCAAGTTTGGTGGCAAATCCAGGTTGCTATACCACTTGTTCTATCTTAAGTCTTTATCCGCTTTTTAAAGAAAAAATCATCGATTTTAACTCAGTTATCATTGATGCAAAAAGTGGAGTAAGCGGAGCAGGAAGAAGTGCAAAGATGGAAAATCTTTTTTGCGAAGTTAATGAAAATATCAAAGCTTATGGTTTGGCTTCGCACCGCCATACTCCCGAAATTGAAGAGCATTTAAGCTATGCGGCCAAAGAGAAAATCACTCTACAATTTACCCCTCATCTTGTGCCTATGCAAAGAGGAATTTTAATCAGTGCTTATGCAAATTTAAAAGAGAATTTGCAAGAGCAAGACATACGCGATATTTATACAAAATACTATCAAAACAATAAATTCATAAGGCTTTTACCGCCGCAGTCGTTTCCGCAGACTCGGTGGGTTAAATCAAGCAATTTTGCGGATATAAATTTTAGTATAGATCAACGCACAAGGCGTGTTATTGTGCTTGGTGCTATTGATAATTTAATTAAAGGCGCAGCAGGACAAGCTGTTCAAAATATGAATTTAATGTTTGATTTTGATGAAGATGAAGGACTTAAATTCTTTGCAAATTTGTAAAGGATAAAAATGATAATACGAGCTATGCAAAAAAGTGATTATGAAGTCGTTTATAAGCTTTGGTGCGAGATAAAAGGCTTTGGGATAAGAAGCATTGATGATAGCAAAGAAAATATAGAAAATTTTTTAGATAGAAACCCAAATCTTAGCGTTGTAGCAGTGATTGATGAAGAAATTGTAGGAAGTATACTTTGCGGGCATGATGGACGCACAGGGGGATTTTATCATGTATGTGTGCATAAAGATCATAGAAAAAAGGGTATAGCACACGAGATGACAAAATTTTGTCTCGAGGCCTTAAAAGCTCAAAAGATCAATAAAATCGCCTTAATCGCTTTTAAAAACAATGATTTAGGCAATAAGTTTTGGAAACATTATGGTTTTACTTTAAGAGAGGATGCGAATTATTACGATCTTTCTTTAAATGAGTATAATCAAACCAGCTTTAATGTTTAAGGAATGATCATGCAAAAATATTTAGAAAAAGCCAATGTCTTAATCGAAGCTTTGCCTTATATACGCAAATTTAATTCCAAGATTATACTTATAAAATACGGCGGATCAGCTATGGAAAATGAAGAGCTAAAGCATTGTGTGATGCAAGATATAGCTCTTTTAAAACTTGTGGGTTTAAAGCCTATCATCGTACATGGTGGGGGAAAAGATATTTCTGCTATGTGTGAAAAATTAGGCGTAAAGAGTGAGTTTAAAAACGGCCTTAGGGTTAGTGATAAAGCCACTACTGAAGTAGCCAGTATGGTTTTAAATCATATCAATAAAAATTTAGTCCATAGTTTGCAAAATTTAGGAGTTAAAGCCATAGGGCTTTGTGGTAAAGATGGCGCGCTTTTAGAATGTGTGAAAAAAGATGAAAATTTAGCTTTTGTTGGCACGATACAAAAGGTAAATTCGAAAATTTTAGAAGAGCTTTTAGAAAAAGATTTTTTACCTATCATTGCTCCTATTGGCATGGATGAGGATTTTAATACTTATAATATTAACGCTGATGACGCAGCTTGTGCGATTGCTAAGGCTTTAAGGGCTGAAAAACTTGCTTTTTTAACCGATACTGCAGGGCTTTATGAGGATTTTAATGATAAAAATTCTTTGATTTCTAAAATCAGTCTTGAACAAGCTAAAATTTTAGCTCCTAAAATAGAAGGTGGTATGCATGTAAAATTAAAATCTTGCATTGATGCTTGTGAAAATGGAGTTAAAAAGGTGCATATTTTAGATGGGCGCGTGAAGCATTCTTTGTTGCTTGAGTTTTTTACTGATGAAGGTATAGGCACTTTGGTGGGTTAAAGAATGAAAATGGATTATAAAGAACAAAGTCATATTATCCCTACTTATAAGCGTTTTGATATAGTTTTAGAAAAAGGGCAGGGGGTTTATCTTTTTGATGATAAGGCTAAAAAATATCTTGATTTTTCAAGTGGTATAGGCGTTTGTGCTTTAGGATATAATCATGCTAAATTTAATGCTAAAATCAAAGCTCAAGTGGATAAGCTTTTACATACTAGCAATTTATATTATAATGAAAACATAGCCGCTGCAGCTAAAAATTTAGCCAAAGCTAGTGCTTTAGAGCGTGTTTTTTTTACAAATTCTGGCACAGAAAGTATAGAAGGAGCGATGAAAACAGCTAGAAAATACGCCTTTAACAAAGGTATTAAGGGTGGACAATTTATCGCTTTTAAGCATTCTTTTCATGGGCGTACTTTAGGGGCTTTATCGCTTACTGCTAATGAAAAATATCAAAAGCCTTTTAAACCTTTAATTTCAGGGGTTAAATTTGCAAAATATAATGATATTCTAAGCGTTGAAAAACGAGTAAATGAAAAAACTTGTGCCATTATCTTAGAAAGCGTGCAAGGAGAAGGTGGGATAAATCCTGCAAATAAAGATTTTTACAAAGCCTTAAGAAAGCTTTGTGATGAAAAAGATATATTATTAATCGCTGATGAAATTCAATGTGGCATGGGTAGAAGTGGAAAATTTTTTGCCTATGAGCACGCACAAATTTTGCCTGATATCATGACTTCAGCTAAGGCCTTAGGTTGTGGGCTTAGTGTGGGTGCTTTTGTAATAAATCAAAAAGTAGCAAGCAATTCTTTAGAAGCAGGCGATCATGGTAGCACTTACGGGGGAAATCCTTTGGTTTGTGCAGGAGTGAATGCGGTTTTTGAAATTTTTAAAGAAGAAAAAATTTTAGAAAATGTCAATAAACTCACGCCTTATTTAGAGCAAAGTTTAGATGAATTGATAAAAGAATTTGATTTTTGTAAAAAACGCAAAGGCTTAGGGTTTATGCAAGGGTTTAGTCTTGATAAAAGTATAAAAGTGTCCAAGATCATTCAAAAATGCCAAGAAAATGCACTTTTGCTGATAAGTTGTGGGGAAAATGATTTGAGATTTTTACCTCCTTTGATTTTGCAAAAAGAACATATTGATGAAATGAGTGAAAAGTTAAGAAAGGCTCTAAAGAGTTTTTAATAAATTTTGTAAAAAAGTTTATTCTTTTCCATCTACTATAGGCACAAATAAACATTCTTCTAAAATTTCTTTTTGTAAATTTGTGCCATTTTTTCTAAGGCGTGTGATGAATTGTTTGCCATTGTGTAAAATAGGAGCGACTAAAATCCCGCCATCGCTTAATTGATCGAGTAAAATTTCAGGAATTTGTGTCGCATAAGCAGAAAATAAAATTCTATCATAAGGAGCATAATTTTTCCAGCCATTTTGTCCATCATCAAATTTTACATTGATATTAAAAAGTTCTAATTCTCTGAAAGTTTGAGCGGCTTTTTTGGCTAAATTTTCTATGCGTTCTATGGTAAAAACACGTCTTATGACTTTGCTTAAAATCGCAGCTTGATAGCCGCTTCCACAACCTATCTCTAAAATACTATCAGCATTTTTAAAATCTAAAGCCATAGTCATTTTAGCTACAGTTAAAGGTGAACTAATCCATTGAGAATTTGCCAAAGGCAAAGCATCAAGGCGATAAGCATGGGCTTTTAAAGGAGAAAAAATTTCACGCGGAATTTGACAAAAAGCATTAAAAAGCTCTTCATTGATAAAAACTTTTTGTGCAATTTCTTCAGCCATATTTTGACATCTTTTTTGTTCAAATGCGTTCATTACTTCTCCTATAAATTTAAATAAAAATTGTAACTAAAAAAGTTGAAATAGAGTTAAACTTAGCTATACTTAAATAAAAAGGAAAAAAATGCTTATAAAATTTAAAAATCATAGTCCCAAACTAGGTCAAAATGTTTTTGTTGCAGAGGGGGCTAAAATCATAGGAGAAATAGAAATAGGAGATGAAAGTAGCATTTGGTTTAATTGTGTTTTAAGAGCCGATGTTAATTTTATAAAAATTGGCAAAAGAACCAATATTCAAGATCTTAGTACGGTGCATGTTTGGCATAGGGAATTTGATGAAAAAGGAAAGTTAAAAGATGCTGGTTTTCCTACAATAATAGGAGATGATGTAACCATAGGACATAATTGCGTTATCCATGCTTGTGTGATAAAAAATCGTGTTTTAATCGGAATGAATGCTGTTGTCATGGATAATGCTTTGATAGAAGAAGATAGCATAGTGGGTGCTGGAAGCGTTGTAACAAAGGGTAAAAAATTTCCGCCACGCTCTTTGATACTTGGAAATCCTGCAAAATTTGTGCGTGAATTAAACGATGAAGAAATAAGCTTTCTAAAACAATCCGCTTTAAATTATGTGGATTTTAAAAACGAGTTTTTAAAAGATCTTCAGTGATATTTTGAAGTTTAGGCGAGAGTTTTACTTCAAATTTCACAAAACGATCAAGATCTAAAAAACTCTCATCGAGTTTTGAGATTTGCTCTTTTGTATAATCTTGAATAGTATTTAAAGATGACTTTTTAAGAAGTCTTTTTTCTTTGTAGACTAATTCTAAAAGTTCTTTGCGTTCTAAATTTTCATCTTGATTTGGGTTTTCATCAAAAACATAAAGCTCATCAAAAAGGATTTTTTGTGTGTTTTTATCATAAACCCTAAAAAGCTTTTTAAAATGAGGTAGGGTTGATTTTTCGTTATTTTCGCTGATTTTGATTTTAGGTTTTATGCCTTGATCTTCTAAGGCTGCGAGTTTATAAACGCAACTAAAAATAGGATCGCTTGAAGCAGTGATCAATCTTTCGCCTACACCAAAGATATCAATAGGTGCGTTTTGTTCTTTGAGTTTTTTAATGCTCCATTCATCAAGGGCGTTAGAAACTATGATTTTACATTTTTGAAGTCCTGCTTGATCAAGTTCTTGTCTGATTTTCAAACTCAACTCAAGTAAATTTCCAGAATCTATTCTCACACCGCCTTCTTGGATACCAAATTCTTTAAAAACTTTAATTGCATTTTTAAGTCCGCTATTTAGACAATCATAAGTATCAATCAAAAAAACAGGATTTTTTGGATAAATTTTCACATAAGCTTTAAAAGCTTCAAGTTCATTTTCAAACATTTGCACCCAAGAATGTGCCATAGTTCCATTGATAGGGATATTATAAATTTTTCCTGCTAAAGTACAAGCACTTCCTATGCAACCTCCTATAAAAGCTGCTCTTGCTCCTTTTAAGGCTGCTTCACTTCCTTGTGCTCTACGTGAACCAAATTCTAAAATTTTACTGTTTTTAGCTGCACGCACGATACGATTGGTTTTGGTAGCAATAAGGCTTTGGTGGTTTAAACTTAAAAGTAAAAAAGTTTCTAAAAGCTGTGCTTCTATGGTTGTAGCTTTAATACATAGCAAAGGTTCGTTTGGAAAAATCACTTCTCCTTCACGCATAGCATAAATTTCACCTTTAAATTTAAAGTTAGCTAAAAAATCTAAAAATTCTGTATCAAAAATACCTTGTTTTCTTAAAAATTCTATATCTTCTGCATCAAAACTCAAATTTTCAACAAAGTCTAAAATATCTTCAAGACCTGCAAAAATAGCAAAAGATCCTGAATCTGGAATTTTTCTAAAAAATATATCAAAATAACAAATTTGATCTTTTTTATTGTTTTTGAAATAGCCTTGAGACATTGTAAATTCATAAAAATCACAAAGTAAGGCTAAAGAAGTTTTAGAAGTCATCAAAGCTTATACTACCCTTAGAATAATTCGTTACTTTACTTTCAAAGAAATTGCTCTTTTGATCGTTAAATTTTGAAAAATCATCTACCCATTTAATAGGATGTTTTGCATTGTATAGCTTGTCTAAATTGATTGCGCTTAATCTTTGATCTACAAGATAATGGATATATTCTTCTATGATATCATCAGTAAAGCCCATGATTTGATTTTGAGTGATGTATTTACCCCATTTGATCTCAAGATCTCCAGCTTTTTTAAACATATCATAAATTTTATTGATATTTTCATCATGGAACAAATCAGGTCTTTCTTTGCGTACTGAATTGATCATATTTTGAAATAATAAAAGATGCGTGATTTCATCTCTTTGGATAAAGCGGATCATTTGTGCTGAACCTAGCATTTTTCCTGCACGTGCAAGTGCGTAAATAGCAGTAAAACCACTATAAAAATATACTCCTTCTAAAATTTGATTTGCCACCATAGCCAAAAGAAGTTTATTATCATCTACATCGCCTGCTAATTCTTCATAAATGCTTGAAATAAAGTCATTTTTTTCACGCAAAGTTTCATCATGCTTTTCCATTTCATAAATCAAATCTGTATTATCGCAAATCGCTTCTACCATAACAGCGTAAGATTTTGAATGGTTTGCCTCTTCATAAGCTTGGCGTGCTAAAACCGCATTGATTTCAGGAGCTGTGATATAAGGGTTGATATTATCTGCTAAATTATTGGTTTGAAAACTATCCATAGAAATAAGCTGACTCCAAACTAAATCATACATTCTTTTTTCACCTGTGGTTAAATTACAGCGATAATCAAGTGCATCTTTAGTTGTATCCACTTCTTTTGGAAACCAAGTATTTGCCTCCATTAAATCCCAAAGTTTTAAAGCCCAAGTATATTTTGCCTTAGTGAAATTTAAAATTCCATGTGGGTTACCATCAAAAACTTTACGATCTCCTAGGGTTTCGTTTGAGCTTGGATTGTAAATTCTTTTTCTTTGCATTTTTTAACCTTTCTTTATGCTTTGGTGGCTATACAACTTTGAGTTAAAATATCATGTAAATTTAAACGATCTTTTCTTACAAAACTGACAAATAAACCAAAGAGTAAGCCAAAACTTATAATAAATATCACATATCTTAGTAAAATTCTAAGAAAACTTAGTTTCTTTCCCGTTTTTATATCAATAAGATATAAATCATATGCTTTAAGACCTGGGCTTTGTGCCTTTTTTGTTAAAAAAATCGCTTGAATCAAACCAAATAAAAAAGTACATAAAGTTGTGATAAAATGGTTGTTTAAAAAAGCTTCTTTAGAGCCTAATATAAAATAAAATAAATATAAAATAGGAACATAAATAAGAAAAATATCTATAAGCAAAGCTCTAAATCTTAACCATCTAGAGCTAATTTTTGCTTTAGTTTTCATTTAATTTCCACGACTTCCTGGTTTTATGGCTTTGCTCCCTTTTTTACAAAGCGGACAATTTGTTTCATCATAAATTTCAAATTCAAAATTTCCTAGAGTAAAGAGTGGTAAATTTTCAGGTAATTTCGCATTATCTTTTCTTGGAGATTTTAGATTTTCTACCGCACAAAAACCACGATTTGCTAATGCTGCAAAACCTACAACAATGCCACCTAAACTTTCAATGATTTTTGCACTCTCTAAAGCACTACCACCTGTAGTAATGATATCTTCACAAATTATAAATTTTTCACCCTTTTTTACTTCAAAACCACGTCTTAGAGTCATTTCTTTATTTACTCTTTCAGTGAAGATAAAACGTTTACTACAAGCTCTTGCAAGCTCATAACCTGCTAAAATTCCACCTAAAGCAGGAGAGCAAATGCTATCAAATTCTATCTTATAGCTTGCAATAATCTTTGCAAGTTCATCACAAAGTTTTGCTGCTAATTTTGGATCCTCTAAAACTTTTGCACTTTGAAGATAAAACTGTGAATGTTTACCTGAACTTAGTAAAAAATGCCCTTCTAAATAAGCACCACAATCTTTATAAATTTGCTCTAAATTCATCGTTAAACCTTTAAAAGTTCACTTTCTTTGCTTTTTACACTCTCATCAATTTTTGTTGTGTAGGCGTCAGTAAGTTTTTGCACTTCATCATAAGCTTTTTTTGCTTCATCTTCGCTTATTGCCTTATCTTTTTCTAGTTTTTTAACTGCATCGTTGGCATCTTTGCGTATATTTCTTATAGAAACTTTTGCCTTTTCACCCATAGCTTTAGCTTGTTTTACATTTTCTTCTCTTTGCTCTCTAGTCATCGGAGGGAAAAATAATTTTACACTTTCGCCATCATTGTTTGGATTGACACCGATATTTGCAGCTGCAATAGCGCTTTCTATGGTTTTTAGTAAAGGTTTTTCCCAAGGAGTGATGCTAATAGTTGAAGCATCGCTTGCTAAAACAGTTGCTACTTGATTTAAAGGAGTTTGAGTTCCATAATAATCCACTGTAATATGATCTAAAATATGGGTATTAACTTTTCCAGTTCTTAAAGTGGTGAAGTCTTTTTTTAAGGCTTCTAAAGATTTTTCACTTTGGGTTTTTTGTTTGTTAAAAATTTCACTTAGCATTATCATTTCCTTTAATTATTTACTTGAATTAACATCGCTTGGAAGTTGTGGTGCACTTGGAGCGATAGAATTTGTGTTTGGGGTAGCAGGTGCAATAGGAGCACTTGGAATAGTAGTGTTGTTTTCTACTTTAATTTTCTCTGCTAGAGAGTCCTTGTTAGCTTTATTGTATAAATAACCAAGACCAATAGTATTTGCAATAAGTAAAATTCCCATAATAAAGGTAAATTTTGTTAAAAATCCAGCCGGTCCTTTGGCGCCAAATAAACTTTCATTGCTTCCACTATAAGCTCCAAGTCCTATACTTGAACTTTTTTGAAGTAAAACTGCTATACAAATAACTACAACGATGATAAATTGTAAAATGATTAAAAGAGTGATCATTGAAAATTCCTAAAAGTTAATTTTTAAATGATTATTTTAGCTAAATAAAACTTGAAAAGTTTTGAAACTTGATAAGTTTTTGTGAGAAAAATCCCACAAAAACTTATCTGCTATTGAAGCTTCTTAAGATATTAAGTAAAGATACGAAAAGATTAACAAAATCAAGATAAAGTGCTACTGCACCTTCGATTGGAGTTTCATAATTTCCGCGGATAATATTTTGCGTATCATAAAGAATGTAAAATGAAAATAATATTGCAGCTACTGCTGAAATAGCTAGATTAACTATACTGCTTTGGAAGAAAAGGTTTAGTAAAGATGCTGCTACAATAACGATTAATACTATAAATAAAGCTTTGCCCATAACAGTAAAATCTTTTTTTGTATTCATAGCAAATACACTAAGTCCTGCAAAAGCAACCGTTGTTAAAGCAAAAGCTTGAGCGATGATAATTCCTCCAGCTGGTAGAGCTAAAACTGAAATAAGTAAAGGTGTAAGCGTTAAACCTGAGCAGAAAGTAAAACCAAAAAGTAAAACAAGATTTAATGGAGCCTCTCTTTTTTTCCATTGCAAAGCAAATAAAAGTCCGATTTCAACAGCAAAAAGGATCCAAAAAGTTACTTGTGATTGTATAAAAAATGATGCTAAAGCAAAAATTCCTACATATGCACCTACTGTTGCAGCTAATAATGAAGCAGCAAAAAGTTGATAAGTTTGTTTAATAAAAATACTTAATTCGCTTGAGCGTGTATTTTCAAATTCTTTTGATCTTGAGTAGTCTCTATCATAAAGACTCATAAAATTCTCCTTGCAAAATTGTTAGATTTTTTAAAATCTTGAGCGAAATCTAACATATTAGACTAAATAAAAAGTTAATTTATATAATATCTTAATGCTTAAATGAAATCTTTGCTGAAATTTTGTTATAATTTCAAGATTTTAGTTTTAGGTTGGTTTTATGGAAAATCTTATTAGCGGTGCGATTAAGTTTATGCAAGAAGACTTTAAGGAGCATGAAGAACTTTTTGAAAGTCTAAAAAATAAGCAAAATCCCCATACTCTTTTTATAGGTTGTTCTGATTCTAGAGTAATTCCAAATTTGATCACTAATACGGGTCCAGGTGAGCTTTTTGTAATACGAAATATTGCAAATATAGTTCCACCTTATCGCGTTGGAGAAGATTACTTGGCGACAACTTCAGCAATAGAGTATGCTTTAAATTCATTGCATATTAAAAATATCGTCGTTTGTGGCCATAGTAATTGTGGAGGTTGCAATGCTCTTTATTATTCTGATGAAGAGTTAAATAAAATTCCTAACGTGAAAAAATGGCTTACTATGTTAGATCCGATAAAAAAAGATGTGATGATTTTTGCAAGAGACGATTTGGCTATGCGTTCATGGCTTACAGAAAAATTAAATTTAGTAAATTCTTTGCAAAATATACTTACTTATCCAGGCGTGCAAGAAGCTTTAGATGAAGGAAAAATAGAAGTACATGCTTGGTATTATATTATAGAGACAGGTGAAATTTATGAGTATGATTTTAAAGCAAAAATTTTTACTTTAATACAAGATAGGAAAGTTCAATGAAGAAAATTATTTTTAGTTTATGTTTTTTTATTTTATACCTTGGAGCACAAGAATTTAAATTTATTGATGCGAATATTAGTAAAGAAGATGAAGGAATTTATGCTTTAGTTGAAAAATATGTTGATCTTAACAATCAAATTAAAGAATTTAAGAAAAACAATGATGAAAATTCAAGCACTTTTAATGGTATTTTAAGTGAATTTGAAAAAGACAAAAAGACTATTTTAGCAAAAATACCCGATATGATAGTAGGACAAAAGATTAATGAAGAGGCAGTGGCTAGATTTTTAAAAGCAAAAGAAAAATTACTAGATGTTCAAAAAAAGAATATTAATAAGCCTTACATTTATACAGATGCCACTCTTAATCTAGTTTATTTTAACATTGTGGAAAGTTTTTATTCTTCTTTGTTTGAAGTGGAAAAACTTTTTAAAAATACAGCAAGTAGTGAAGATTTAATTGCTACTGTTGATAAGGCAATGGAAAATTTACAAAATTCTTCTAGTGTAAATTTAGATAGTTTTAAAAGCAAAATTACAAATCCAGAAGAATTGGAAAAAATTACCCTAAAAGAAAGATATATTGGTAACGCTCTAGATTCTTATTCTGAAATTCTTAAGTATTTACGATCAAATGCAGATTTGCTTGAAAGTAATTATATTTTTTCACTACTTGAGCTTCAAGTTTGGATAGATCGTATAAACGAGGCAATTGGGGTAAGTTTTGTTAATATCGGAAAAATAGTAATTTCTGCTTTGGTTTTAGTTTCTTTTATATCTTTAAGACGTTTTTTTGCAAATATAGTATATTTTTTTCTTGTTCGGCTTTTTTATAGAAATAAAAATGATGTAGATGATATTAAAGTTATTTTTATTGAGAATATTAAAAAACCAGTGAGTTTTTTTCTGATTGTTTATGCTATTTCGATTTGTCTTACTATAGCAACTTATCCTGCACCTTTAAGTATTAATTTGAGTAATTTTTTCCACATAATTTATGCGGTTTTGATTGCATGGCTTATTTTAAAAATGCTTGATGGTTATGGAATGGTACTAGTTTCTAAGCTTGCTCAAAAAAGCGGAAAAAAAGAAGTTGTAAATTTAATTATTAAAATTTTATATTTTGTTATTATTATCATAGCTTTATTATATATCCTTGCTCAGCTTGGTTTTAATATTTCAGCTATTATTGCATCTTTGGGAATTGGTGGTTTAGCTGTTGCTTTAGCAGCGAAAGATATAATTGCAAATTTCTTTGCTTCTATACTTTTACTTTTTGATAATAGTTTTAATCAAGGAGATTGGGTAGAGGTTTCAGGTATAGAAGGAACAGTAGTTGAAATAGGACTTAGAAAAACTACTATTAGAACTTTTGATAATTGTCTCGTATTTTTACCAAATTCAACTATTATGGGAGCTAATATCAAAAATTGGAGTAAAAGACGCATGGGTCGCCATGTTAGAATGTATTTGGGTGTTGGTTATGATGCTACTCCTGAAAAATTAGATCAATGTGTAAAAGATTTGAAAGAATTTTTGGATACAAGTGATTTGGTAGCTCACGATGAGGATAGTGCATTAAAATATGGTGATCATACGACAAAATATCGTCAAAATCTTGTATCTATTAACGATTTAGAAGGCTATAAAAATGCTTGTTATGTGGCTTTAAGCGAATTTGCAGATAGTAGTATTAATATAGAGCTTTATTTTTATACCAAAAAAATAGGCGCAAAAGATTTTAGGGAAGCTAGACAAAGCTTAATGCTTGAGTTTATGCGTATAATCGAAAAAAATGGCTTAACTTTTGCTTTCCCAAGTCGCAGTATTTATATAGAAAATTTACCACCTCTTGATTTGCAAGCAAAAGCTATAAAATAGCAAGATTTTATCTTGCTATTTTTTAAACCGGCATAACGCGTATATTTGGACTTAATTCTTCTTGTAAAATCGTTTCAATAGCATAAAGTGTCGCACCACTTCCACTAGAACAACCACTACAAGCACCAAGATAACGAATATAAACGTCAATTGCTGCACCTTCAGCCTTTTGTATATCAATCACTTCCAAATCTCCACCATCATTATGAAGCATAGGGCGAATTTCAGCATCTAAAACACTTTCAACTGCTTTTAATTGTCCTACTACGGTCATTTCATCAAAAGCCACATCACTTTTCATTGTATTTTTGAGTTTTTCTCTATCCATCTCGGCTCTGGTTTCAGCTAAAATATCTACAAGGTAATAATCTCTTTTTTCATGTCCGCCTGGTTTGATACAGGACTTGCAAAAAGCACCTGCTTTAGTATATTGTGTGATTTCTTCTACACTATGCAAATCATTAAGTTTAATCACTTCTTTAATGGTTCCAAGACTTACTCTAGCGCACTCACAAACTATAATTTGATCTTCAAAATCTTCAGGACTTATACCTTTATAATGAGCTGCTGCTTGTTTGATTACATCATAAGCCATAACCGAACAGTGCATTTTTTGAGGTGGAACAGCTGGAGTTTCTGGATTATCACGCATAGCAAATTCCACATCTAAATTTGTGATTTTTACTGCTTCATCTACAGTTTTTCCTATGCAAAGATCTACCATAGTATCACTACTTGCTATAGCTGTACCACAACCAAAACTTTTAAATTTTGCATCGATAATTTTATCAGTTTTTTCATCTACAAGCCAAAAAAGTCTTACTGCATCGCCACAACTTTCTGCGCCAAAATCAGCTACGATCAATTTTGCATTGCGTGCTTTAGCAGCTTCTTCGCTAAATTCTCCCATATGTTGAGGATTATTCATTCTATCTTGAACTTTTTGTGAATACTCATCCCAAATGGATCCACCAATTAAACTATTTTTTCCCATTTTCCATCCTTATTTGTAATTATTTGGATTATAAGCATAAGTACAAGAAATTGCTCTTAATCTCTGTGTTGCATTTTTAATTTGTTTTGCTGCATAATCAATTTCTTCTTCAGTGTTAAAACGTGACAAAGAAAGTCTTAAAGCTGTATGCGCTAAATCATGCTCCGCACCGATAGCTTCCATAATAGGATTGCTTTCTAAAGCTTCACTTGCACAGGCTGAGCCCGTACTTGCAGCTATACCATTTTTATTTAAATCCCAAAGCATTGCTTCGCCTTCAACACCTTTAATACTTGCTAAGATTGTATTAGGCACACGGTGTTCCCTTTTTCCAACCACTGTTGTATCAGGCAAGGCTAAAATTTGATCTTCTAGTTTATCTCTTAAACGGCGTATATGAGAATCTTCAAAATCAAGCATAGTATTTGCAATACGCAAAGCCTCGCCCATAGCTACTATATAAGGCACATTTAAAGTTCCACTTCTACGGCCACCCATGTGTTCTCCACCGTGTAAAAGTGGAGTAAGTTTAAGTCCTTTTTTTATAAAAAGTCCACCCACACCCTTTGGTCCATGAAATTTATGTGCCGAAAATGAAGCAAAATCAACTCCTACTTGAGTTAAATTAACCTTTATTTTACCTACTGCTTGAGTAGCATCTGTATGAAAAAGAGCACCAAATTCATGCGCAAGTTCTGCCATCGCTTTAATATCAAAAATCATACCTGTTTCATTATTTGCCCACATAACACTTACAAGTGCTGTTTTATCGCTAATCACTTTACGCAAATTTTCTACAGTAGAAACCCCTTCTTCATTTACAGGAAGTTCTATGACTTTTACTCCAAGACTTTTTAAAAAATAAGCAGCAGCAGTAACAGCAGGGTGTTCTACACTAGAAATAATCACTTCATTGCGTTCTTTATCTAAAATATGATCAAAATACACACCCTTAAGCACCCAGTTAATGCTTTCTGTCGCACAGGAGGTTACAACTATGTCATCTAGGTCATTTGCTCCAAGTCCTGCATAAAGTTTATCCAAAGCTTCTCTTAAGGCAGGATGTGTTGCGCTACCATATTGATGAAGGCTATTTGGATTTCCATACATATCCTTTAAAAAAGGTAGCATCAACTCATAAGCATTAGGATCAAGCATTGTCGTTGCGTTGTTATCTAAATATACTTTCACTTTAAAATCCTTAATTTATCCTTAATTTTAATTAGGATATTTTTTATCTTTATTTGAAAACGGATAATAACAAAAATTTATAAAAATTAGGTTAAAAATTATAACAAAAATAAAATACTAAAGTAAAATTTTAAAGTGAAATATTTTGTGAATTTTATATAGCAAAAATGAGAAATACTATTTCTTAAATTTTTCTTCGTAATACTTTACTATCTTTGAATCTTCTTTGGCTGTATGTTTAAAGATAAAATCTTGAACAACGAGATTTAATTTTTCGGTCATTATATTTACAAATTTAGCTTCACTGATGATAATTTCTTCAATTTCTAAGATAATTTTTCTATGAATTCTTGTATGATGGTTGATATAAGGATATTCTATTTCTCTCATAAAGGCTTCTTCATCTGAAAAATGTCTATTGATCATTATCAATAACTCTCTTAAGACAATTTTTAATTCTTTTGTTTCAACATGACGTTGGCTCATTAAAGAGAGTTTTTTAGAAATTTCAAAAAGTTCTTTATGTTGATGATCTAAAAGATCATTATTCATTGAAATAATTTTTTCATTATAAATCATGGTTTTGAGTGCTTTTATATTTATATTTTTTCGGGAGCGAATTATAATGTTATAATACTTAAAATTTTATTAATTACTCATATAAAAATTATTATTATTGAAATATTTATAATTTATATATTTTTTGTAAAAATTATTTTAAACCATCACAGACATATAAGAGTTTAGAATTTTATTTATATTTGCTTGTTTTTGGCGACGATCTAGAAAATTTTCTATAGAATTAGAGCGTAGTTGATTTACCTCTTCTAATCTTTGCGTGTCTTGACTTTGGTTTTGATATTGTTTTTTAAAAGCATCAAAATCATTGCGAGTTTGATTGATATAAATTTGAAATATTGAGCTTGAATTTGCAAATTCTCTTAAATCCATATCTTTTTGGTAGTTAATATATTGTTGAAAAAATACAGATAGTTTGTCTTGAGTACTTGTTTTTTTATCTATGCCATTAACATAAAGATAAAGATCAAAACTCATCTTTTTTTCATTTTCTTTTTTAATGTAATCTTCTATATCCATTTCGCCTTTAAGAATTTTTTGTAAATTTTGATGAGAGCTCAGTTCTAGAGTGACAGGTTTCATAAAAAAGTTAAATTCTTTTTCATTTTGGGTTTTTATATCATGGTAGATAAAATTCATTAAAAGACCAGATTTTGATACTTCTGCATTTTTAGTTAAATAAGGTTTTAAAATTTCATTAGAAGAAGTATTTTCTATGGCTTTATTAAAATGAAAATTAGTTATTTTATTATCTAACATTAAAGTATTTAAATTTGTGATATTGCTTAATGCTAAATCAATTTCTTCTTGATTGTTATAAATTCTTGAAATTTGGCCTAAAAATTTTCCATTGTCTGTTGAAAAACCTGATGATAGTTTTGAAATAAAATCGCGACTTAAATAAGCATTATCATCTTGTAAAAATTCTGAATTTATAGATTTTAATGAACTATAATAGCTATTTAAAAGATAAGGTAGATCAATTTTATTATAATTTAAAATTTCATCTTGTTTTGCGAGTTCTTTTGCTATGCTTCTAACGCTTTTAATGTTGATGTCATAAGATTCTGGTATATTGGCAATTTTATTTAAATCTTTATCAAAAAAACCTTCTTCATTGATTCTAAATCCAAATTCACTGGCATAAGTGGTATTATTAAAAATATAACTTAATTGTTCTAAGCTATTTTCATTTCCTTCTTGTTCTAAAGCTTTGTTATCTTTAATCAAATTTAAAGCAGAGCTATTCTGTAAAGGATTAGATAAGGTTAAATTTTGATACGGATTTGCCGAATTTATAGTCATTTTAAATCTTTCCAAAATATTGCTGATTTTTTTATAAGCAAAAGGTGTGCCAAGTTTTTTTAAAAATTAAATTCAGTCAAAAATTAGAAAAAATTTGATAGTATTCAGCTTTTCTTTTAATTTGAAAAATAAAAATTTATCTAAATAAGGAAAGCGTATGCCAAAGATGAAAAGCGTTAAAAGCGCAGTTAAACGCTTCAAAGTAGGTAAAAATAAAATCAAAAGAGGCTCAGCTTTTAGAAGTCATATTTTGACTAAAAAACCTGCAAAAAGAATGCGTGATCTTCGCACAGCTAAATATGTGCATAGCACAAATGTAAAAGCTGTTGAAAAAATGCTAGGAATTTAAGTTTTTGACTAAAAGTCATTCAAACTCCCCTTTTGAAATAAAATTTCAAGGGCAAGCTCCAAATTTGGACGCCACTTTATGAAAGGAAATAAAAATGGCAAGAGTAAAAACAGGTGTTGTTAGACGCCGTAGACATAAAAAAGTTTTAAAATTAGCGCGTGGTTTTTATAGTGGACGCCGCAAACATTTTAGAAAAGCAAAAGAACAATTAGAAAGAAGTCTAGTCTATGCTTATCGTGATAGACGCCGCAAAAAAAGAGACTTCCGTCGTCTTTGGATTGTGCGTATCAATGCTGCTTGTAGGCTTAATAATTTAAGTTATTCAAGATTTATCAATGGTCTCAAAAAAGCAGGCATTGAACTTGATAGAAAAATTCTGGCAGATTTAGCTATGAATGATGCTGCTGCTTTTGCAAAAATTGCAGAGGCTGCAAAAAAAGCACTTTAATTTTTTAGTGTAAGAATTTCAAGATTTTTGATTCTTGAAATTCTTATTTTTTTAATATTGATTTAATTTAGCTAGAACATCTTCATAACATTTGAGTTGATTTACATTTTTTTCAAAATCTTCGCTGACATTGCTTCTTTGTTCTAATTTATCTGAAATTTCTTTACCTGAATTTATAAGATTTGAAATGATTTTGGAAAATTCATTGGATTTATCCCTTATAAAATTCATTTCTTCAGTACTAGAATTGGAACTTTTTGCAATGGATTGTATGGTCTGAATAACTAATTTAATAGCTCCTTCCATTTCACCTAGACCCATTTGGGTATTTTCTGAAAGTTTTCTAACTTCATCAGCTACAACTGCAAATCCACGACCAAGTTTTCCAGCTCTAGCAGCTTCTATACCTGCATTTAAAGATAAAAGGCTAGTTTGTTCAGCAATCCCTGAAATAAGATCTAAAATACTATTTAATTGATCTATATTTTTCAAAGAAGATTGCACTTCTTTTTCTAAATTCATTTTTTCTTCGCTTTGGTAAAGGTTGTATTCTAAGTAGTTAGTGAAATTGGTAAAACTTTCACTAATAGTTGTAAGACTTCTTCTTATATTTTCAAGTTCTTCAAAAATTTCTTTAAATATACTTGTATTTTTATCAATTTCTGATGTATTTTGTTTGAGTTGATTTAAAATTATTTTATTAATCTCATTTGTCATTTCTAGTTTTTGAGCTCTTATATTAAGATAATAGTATTTAAAATCGCTGTATTTTTGTATGAAAGTTTTTAAATATCTAGGTTTGAAATCATTAAAATTTTCAACTTCATAAAAAAATATTGCCACTAAACTTTTTGCAATTCCCACTCCATAAATTTCCCCAAAACTAGAAAAACCAACTATAGGAAAATCATTAAAATGGATTTGATTTAAATGTTCTTTGTTGTGAAGTCTTCTTAAGATACAATCATTAAAAATTGCTCCTAGTGGTTTTGGTTTATTAAGAGAAAATTTTTCGTAATCTTTTTTTATGGCTTCAATAAAATTTGTTTTTTTAAGCAAGCTTAATTCTTGAGCGCTTTCTATATCACAATAACTAAATAATGTTTTATCTGGGTTGATTTCCATAGGGGAAATAAGATAGTCTTCTCCAATTTTTAAAGCAAAAGTATATTCTTGCATTTTATTTTTAAGTTCTTCAAAAGTACAGTTAAAATAATTGCATAAAGCTTCAACCGCGTTGATGGATTGAAAGGTTTTTTTATCAATAAATTCACGTACCGTCCTATCATATAAGCTTGCATCAAGTATGGTAAAGGTGATATTGCTTTGAGGATTAAAATTTTGAGACTTCATTAAATCAAAACGGTATTTAGGTTTAAATTGGACATGTATGCTTAAAGCTTGATTTTTTAATATTTCTCCATTATAAAATATAAATGTTCCGCTAAAGTCCATATTTCCACTAGATCCACCCCCTACTAAAGCACAAGGATAGGGGTTGTGTTTGTATAAAAGTTCTAAAAGAGAACTTTCGCTTTGACTTAAACCATCATAAATTAAATAATGCAAAGTATTTGTGTAGTGTGCTTCAAAAGGTATATTTATAGATAAAACTTCTTTTTCTATCAGTTTTTTCTTTCTGTATAATCTTTTATATTGCTAAAAAGCTTGATTTTATTTGTGCAAAGATTTTCTATCATATCCTCACTAAAAAGCATCAAACTTATTCCTTGGATATTTTGTTTATAGGGACTGTTTTCAATGTTTGAGTTAGAATCAAGGTTGCATAATAAATCAGTAGCACTGCTTAAGATGATATCGCATTGCTCATTTATAGAATTTTGAATCTTATTTCCTATGATCGCTAGATTAAGTTGATATGATGCAAAGCCTATGATTAATTTTGGCTTGATATTTATTTTTTTTAATTTTTCTTCAAGTTCATTTTCTTGAAGATATAGAGCTTCTAAAACTTTTTTACTTTCTTCTTTTTTTGTTGAGCTTTTATTTTTAAAATTAAAAAACATCAATTTAACTCCATTAAAACTATTTTTAATTACTAGTTAACTAAATCAAAATACCATAAATTCAGTATTTATTTGTAATTTTATTATACCTTAAGTAATAAAAAAATGCAATAAGTAAATTAAATTTTAGATATAATTGTAAATCTATGAAGAACATTGAATATTAAATAAGGATGTATTAAATATGATCGGAGATATGAACGAGCTTTTATTAAAAAGCGTCGAAGTTTTGCCACCTTTGCCTGATACTGTAAGTAAGTTAAGAAAATATGTGAGCGAGGCTAATTCAAATATAGAAACCATGAAAGTTGCTGAAATAATTTCAAGTGATCCGTTGATGACGGCTAAGCTTTTGCAATTAGCAAATTCTCCTTATTACGGTTTTACAAGAGAAATTACAACCATAAATCAAGTGATTACTTTATTAGGCGTTGGTAATATCATCAATATAGTTACGGCTGATTCCATTAAAGATAGTTTTAAAATAGATGTTTCACCATATGGTTTGGATACTCAAGTTTTTTTAAGAAATTGCAACGAAGAGGCAACTTTTATCACAAATTGGCTCAATGATGAAGATAAAAAACTTTCTCATCTTTTAGTTCCTTGTGCAATGCTTTTAAGACTTGGCATTGTTATTTTTTCAAATTTTCTTATACAAAATCACAGAGAGAAAGAATTTTTAACTTTTTTAAATGAAACTAAAATTGAAAATATTGCTTTAGCGGAGAATGAATTTTTAGGTGTAGATCATATTTCTTTCTTGGGATTTTTATTGCATCGTTGGAATTTTGATGATGTTTTGATTGAAAGTATATGTTTTGTTCGCACTCCTCACGCTGCTCGCGAAGAAGTGAAAAAATCCGCTTATGCTCTAGCAATAACAGATCATCTTTTTGCTCCACATGATGGCTCTTCTCCATTTAACGCAAAAGCTGCAGTTGCTTTACTTGAAGAGGCAAAAACTCAAGGAATTAATTTTGATTTAAATAATCTTTTATCTAAGCTTCCTAGCAAAGCTAAGGAAAATTTAAACAAAGAAGATTAAAGAGCTCTTTTAGGGCTCTAAATTGTAGTGATGAAAAGTTTAATCTTGCCTCCTAATGAATTTTTAGATCACTATATTTTAAACGCTGAATTTCATCGTTTTGCTGGAATTTCAAAAAATGCTTATAAATTTTGGAAAAATGTAGAAATAGGTAGATATCAAGGAACAAGAATTATATTTTTACATAGAAATTGCATTTTAGAAAAACATCAGCAAGCTTTAAGGCAATGTAGTGATTTAAATGGTTTTGTATTGGCAAGTGCTTTTTGTTCTTTTACTGGATTAGCCCCGTCTCATTTAGTGGAAAAAAATAATTCTTCTATTTATAAACTTTTAGAGCTTAAGGAGATTTGTGGGATTAAATTTGTTAATCTAAAAAAATTTTATGATTTTTTAGGGCTAAATTATCATCAGCATATTTATATAGAAAAATGCCATTTTTTTAGTCCAGCCCCTTTTGAAAAGCGTATTAAAATCACTGAGAGTATGTGCGTTGGGTATTATTAAGATATAAATTACAAGCCCTGTAAAGACATTGCTTGTAATTTAAAGATGAAAATTTTGTATTTTAATCCATCTCATAAAAATCATCATCATTGTTATCATCATCGTATTCATAATCATCATCATCGTAATTATAATTTTTATGGTGATTTTGTGGATATTCTTCATCTTCGTTTTCATAATCATCGTAATTTAAATCTTCTTCATCTTCATAAGCCATTGTTTTCTCCTTAAATAAAAATACAAAGTTTATTTTATCTTAAATTTGTTTGGTTTTGCTATAATTTTTATAATTTTTTAAAAGGTGAATTTATGAAATTAAGTCATTTAGATGAAAAAAATCATCCTAAAATGGTAGATGTAAGCGATAAAAATATTACTTCAAGAATAGCCACAGCTAGTGGTATGATATATATGAGTCAAGAAGCTTTTGATGTAATTAAAAACAATACCGCAAAAAAAGGTCCTGTTCTTCAAACAGCTATTATTGCGGCTATAATAGGGGCTAAAAAAACAAGTGAAATTATTCCTATGTGCCATCCTTTAATGCTTTCTAAAGTTGAAACTGATATTGTGGAATTTGTTAAAGAATGTGCATTTAAGCTTATTGTAACAGTTAAGTGTGAAGGTAAAACAGGGGTTGAAATGGAAGCTTTAAGTGGGGTTAGTATAGGACTTTTAACTATATATGATATGATCAAGGCTGTAGATAAATCAATGAGGATTACGGATATAGTGCTTGAAAGCAAAGAAGGAGGCAAAAGTGGTAAATTTGTGCGATCTTAAAAAAGAACCTCAGATCAATTATCCTACTTTTTGGGATTATAAGGTGATTTTTGAGGTGCATGTTAGGGCAAGTAAAATTTTTCAAGAAATTTTAGGTCAAAGAGAATATAAATTTGAGTATTCGAATTCAAGTGCGAGTGGAAAATATCAAAGTTATTTATTAAATGTTTATGTTGATAGCAAAAAAGATCGTTTGGATATATTTGATAGATTAAAAGCTAAAGCAAAATTTGTACTTTAAGAAAGAAGGAAAAATGAAAAATACTTTAATTATTTTTGAAAATTCTTTATCAAATCTCGGTAAAGATGAAGCAAGTGATTTACTTGAAGACTTGAGTTTTAATCTTGCATATAAGCAAATTTCACATAATCCTCATGAAACAAAAAAAGTTTTGAATTCTCTTTTGGTTGAATTTTTAACTATTTTGAAAAAACTTAATTTTTGTGACGATGAAAATGTTTCAAAGGTTATTAAGGCTCTCGTAAAAGCAAGTGTCGCAGATGCTCAAAATTCGCTTTATGAGTATATTAGTGAAGCTGAATTATTAAACAAACAGATTGAAAATCAAAAGAATTTGATTAAAAATCAAATCAGTGATAATTTTTTTGAATTCGAGAGTATTTTACAAGAATGTTCTTTTTGTAATGAATTTAGCGGTGGTTTAAATGATGCTATTTTATTTGATATAGAAATGCTTGGAATTTTAAAAGAAACTGCTGAAAGTGCTTTTTTAACCACATTAGAAAAGGCTGAAGATATAGAACTTACAAGTAGCGAAATAGCTAAAAATCTCGTATATAATGCCATTTGTGAAGCTCATTTTGAAAAAGAAAGAATTTTACAAATTTCAAGTATTATTTTAAATACCGCTTTTGAAATAGCTAATGAATCTATGGCTTATGCAAAAGATCTTTGTTTAGGTGTGATTAAAGGCACAAGAGATGGTATTGTTTTAGCAATGGAAAAATTTAAAGCTTCATTAACTTATGCAAATTTTGAAGAAGATGTTAGTTTAAAAAGCAAAGAACTAATAGGTATAGAAGATGATTTTATTGCTCTTTTAAAAAAAGAGATTCAACTGCAAAATGATCCTTGTAGGAGTATAGTTGAGAATTTGCTAGAACATGAACTTGATAATCTTTTTGCTAAATTTAGACGTCTTGCGAGTGAAAGTAGAGAACAACTAATATTAGTTTTAAATGATATTAAGAGAAATCCAAAGATTAATGATTTTAACAAACTTACTCAAAGAAAATTAAATCATTTTAAACAAGAAATTTTTGAATTAGAAAAAATTGCTAGTGAAAAATACAAAGATTTAAATTCCAAAAAAGCTAAAAAGCTCGGTGTAAGACTTTGGGAAAAAGCAAAAAAATTTGTCAAAAAATAATATCCCATTTTTTGGGATATTAAATATCTATTTCTATGCCTACAGGTGCGTGATCAGAGCCAAAAATATCATCTCTTATGAAAGCGTTTTTAAGTTTATCTTTTAAACCCTTTGAAATGAAAAAATAATCGATCCTCCAACCCACATTTCTTTCTCTTGCTTTCATTCTATAGCTCCACCACGAGTATTTTTCTTTGATTTCGCCATTAATTTCTCTAAAAGTATCTATAAAACCAAGTTTTAGCAAATCATCAATCCAAGCTCTTTCTATAGGTAAAAAACCTGAAGTATTGGCATTGGCTTTTGGATGGGTAAGATCGATTTCTTTATGAGCGGTATTAACATCACCACAAATGATAATTTCAAACCCATCTTTTAAAAGCTTATCTAAATACACTAAAAAATCTGCATAAAATTTCATCTTAAAATTTAAACGCTCTTCATCTTTTTGACCATTTGGAAAATAGATATTAAAAAGTGCGATATTTTTAAAGCGGTGTTCTAAAACCCTGCCTTCTTCATCATCAAAAAATTCACATTTTTTTACTTCGCTATCAAAATTACAAAGACTCATTACCCCAGAATATCCCGCTCTTTTGGCAGAATTAAAATACATGTGTTTAAAAGGATATTCATAAATTTTTTTAGGAAATTTATCTTCATGTGCTTTGATTTCTTGAAAACCTATAAAATCAATCTTTTCTTGTGCTATCCAATCAAGTGCATTTTTATCACAAATGGCTCTTAAGCCATTGACATTCCATGAAAGTAGTTTCATTATTTTCCTTAAAATTGTCATTAAAAGTGTAAATCATAACATAAAAAGATTTAAAACTACAATCCATTTAAAAAAATTCAATAAAATTAAAACCTTAAATTTGAAGGTGGGATTTATATGCTTAGATTAACTTGGTTTTGGTTTACTTTCTTAAATTCTTTAATGATTGCAATATTAAATTTTAATTTATTTGAGTTTGTGTATGAAAAAAACAATCAAAATTGGTTTATAACTTTTGTTTTTATTGTGGCCTATTTTGCCCTTGTTCACGTGGTTTGCTCTTTACTTTTTATAAAGTTTTTTACTAAATTTTTTTCTATATTATTTATAATATCATCTTTTTTAAGTGTTTATTTCATTAGTTTTTATGGAGTGCTTATAGACTCTGATATGATACAAAATGTTGTTCAAACAGATATCAAAGAAGTAAAAGATTTGTTAAATTTAAAATTGATCTTATTTGTTGTTTTGGCTTTGTTGTTGGCTTTTTATGTTGTTAAAGTAAAAATTGATTATGGCAGTTTTAAATCCCATATGAAAATTAAAATTATCAATATAATATCAGGTTTGATTGTGGTTAGTGTAGTTTTAATCCCTTTAAGCAAAACTTTCTTGCCTTTTTTTAGAAACTATAATGAAATAAGAATGTATAATATTCCTTTTTATCAATTTTATGCCGTATATCGCTATTATGTTCGTTTTGTAAAAGCTAAACCAGAATTTAAAACTATAGCTAATGATGCTTATAGAGAAAACAATCACACTAAAAAACTTTTAGTTTTGGTAGTGGGTGAAACCGCTAGAGCGGCAAATTACTCTTTGGGTGGATATGCTAAAAATGATACCAATTTTTATACCAAAAAAGATAATGTAGTCTTTTTTGATAATTTTTCATCATGCGGAACAGCAACAGCGGTAAGTTTACCTTGTATGTTTTCTATATCCAAGCGTAGAGATTATTCAAGTTCAGAATTTCAAGAAAATGCCATGGATATACTTTATAAAACAGGTGTAGATGCTGCATGGTTTGATAATAATTCTGGTGGTTGTAAAGGAGTTTGTGATAGATTAGCTTATAAGCAAAAACTTTCTAGTGACTTGGATGAAAATTTACTCACTCCTTTTAAAGAAAAATTAAATCATTTGAGTGATCAAAATATAATAGTTCTTCATTTGCAAGGTTCTCACGGGCCAACTTATTATAAACGCTATCCAAATGAGTTTAAAAAATTTACTCCAACTTGTGATACCAATGAACTTTCAAAATGTGATAGTAAGGCTTTAATCAATACTTATGACAATACTTTACTTTACACAGACTATCTTTTAAGTGAGATTATAAAACTATTAAAAGAGCAAAAAGATTATGAAAGTTCTTTGTTCTATCTTTCAGATCATGGTGAAAGTTTGGGCGAAAATGATATTTATCTTCATGGTATGCCTTATGCTATAGCGCCAAGTTATCAAACTCATATTCCTGCTATTTTTTGGAGTAATGATGAAAAATTAGTGAATTTAGCTAAAGAACATAAAGGTTTAAAACTTTCTCAAGATAATCTTTTTAGCACTCTTTTAGGATATTTTGATGTAAAAACAAGTGTTTATGAACCAGAATATGATTTATTAAATCCTAAACTTAAGGCAAATCCATGAAGCCTAAATATCATTTTTTAAATAACGCAAGATATGCTTTAGAAGGGATTTTTACTTTATTTAAAAATGAAATGGCGTTTAGAATTGAACTTTGCATTATTATTCCTGCGATAGTTTTTAGTTTTTTCTTAAAAGTTAGTTTTTTGGAACATTTGTTATTGGTAAGTGTTTTAATGCTTATCTTAATTATAGAAGCTTTAAATTCGGCTATTGAAGCTTGTGTTGATTTAGTTACTAATGAATGGCATGAAAAGGCAAAAATCGCTAAAGATTGTGCGAGTGCGGCAGTGTTTTTTAGCGTGCTTTTAGCTCTTTTTGTTTGGGGCTTTATTTTATATAGCATTTACTTATGAAATTTGAAAATTTAATACGAGAAATTTTAGGAAAAAAGCGTTTTGAATTGTTAAAATTTTTATGTGAAAATGCCGATGAAAATGGTTTTATTATGATTAAAATTAGTGAGCTTGAAGAAAAATTACATCAAAGCAAACCCACTATCATTGCTACTTTTAAATTTTTAGAAGAAAAAAAGCTTTTTAAGCGCCTTAAGAATGGATTTTATCAGCTAAATATAGGAGATAAAAATGATACTTAAAAATCCTTTAGATATGCATTTGCATTTAAGAGATAATCAAATGTTAGAACTTATCGCACCTTTTAGTGCAAGAGATTTTTGTGCAGCTGTGATTATGCCAAATTTAATCCCTCCGCTTTGCAATTTAGAAGATCTAAAAGCTTATAAAATGCGTATCATTAAGGCTTGTAAAGATGAAAATTTCACTCCTTTAATGACACTTTTTTTTAAAAATTATGATGAGAAATTTCTTTACAGTACTAAAGATGAAATTTTTGGCATTAAGCTTTATCCAGCAGGAATTACAACAAATTCAAATGGTGGAGTCTCAAGTTTTGATATAGAGTATTTAAAACCTACTTTAGAGGCTATGAGTGATTTAAATATTCCTTTGCTAGTGCATGGTGAAACAAATGATTTTGTAATGGACAGGGAAAGTAATTTTGCTAAAATTTATAAAAAATTAGCCAAACATTTTCCACGACTTAAGATTGTTATGGAGCATATTACCACTAAAACTTTATGTGAACTTTTAAAAGATTATGAAAATTTATATGCGACAATCACTTTACATCATTTAATCATCACTTTAGATGATGTTATCGGAGGTAAAATGAATCCTCATCTTTTTTGTAAGCCTATAGCCAAGCGTTACGAAGATAAAGAAGCCCTTTGCGAACTTGCTTTTAGTGGTTATGAAAAAGTTATGTTTGGAAGTGATAGTGCGCCTCATCCAAAAGATACTAAAGAGTGTTGCGGTTGTGCCGCAGGTGTATTTAGCGCCCCAGTGATTTTACCTGTATTAGTTGAACTTTTTGAAAAACATTCAAATGAAATAAATTTACAAAAATTTATTTCAGATAATGCTTGTAAAATCCATAATCTTAAATTTGAAAATGACAAAATTATCACTTTAGAAAAACAAGAATGGCAAGTGCCAAATGTTTATGAAAATAAATACAATCAAGTCGTGCCTTATATGGCCGGAGAAATTTTAAAATTTCAATTAAAACATTGATTTCCACCTTTAAGATGGAAAATTTAAGCTTTATTTACAAGAGTATCTCTGATATCTATAACAAGATAGATCACAAAGAAGCTTAAAAATAAAGCAATAAAACTGACTATCAGTGACAATAAACCAGCTAGAAATCCAATACTAAACATCATAAAAAGAGAATAAAGCAAAGCTACAACAAAACTTATTGCTACAATTGCATCAAGAATCAAGCGTCCAAATTTGATGATTAAATTTTTAACCATTAAAAACTCCTTTAAAATAATCGGTGAAATTGTAATAAATATAAGCTTAATGTTTTTATAAGTTATTTATAATTAAAAGTTTTATTTTAGATTCTATAGTTTCAATAATATCATTTTCAACAAAAGAACTTACAGTTTCTTTAGAAGCTGTGATTTTGTTCATACTTAAATGCCATAGAGCATTTTCTATAGCCTCTTCTTTCGTTCTTTGAACTTTGCGTGTTTCATCAAAAACAATCTTATGAAAAAATATATTTTTTTCTAGCAAATAACTTTCTAAATCTTTTTTACAAAAACCTTTGAATTCGGTATTAAAATATTTAAAAATCGGATCTAAAAAATCACTTTTTCTATAATCAGCCCAACCAAGATAAAGTTTTATTTTAGCTAGATTTAAGAAATTTACATAATCTTTTTCATTTTGTAAAGTAGGAGACATGCTTAAAAATGCAAGATCAAATTTAGCATTAGGATTGTTTTGCATCCAAGTTTCAAAGCTCAAATTTTCGCATTTTATATTGTTAAGATTTAGTTTTTTAGCATCTTCTTGTAAAATTTCAAGCATAGTATTTGCACTATCTAGGGCTAAAATTTCTTTAGCTTCTTTAGCTAAGTGTAAAGTCCAAACCCCAGTTCCACATCCTATATCTATAATGCTTTTATTTTGAAAAGAAATATTTAAATTTTGTAAATATTCAAAAGTTTGCTTTTGTATCGTATTTAAAGTGTTTTGATATCTTGTGTAAGTTTTGGCTTTTTTATCCCATAAATTCATATATTTTCCTTGATAAAATATATAAAATCATAGCATAAATTTTTAAAATTCAAACCCTTTTTTGGGCTTGAATGACTAATTAAAACCTCTTCTTCTTAACATCTTCTAAGATATTATTAGCTATATCACTTACTGTACTAGAAATAATAGCTGATTCATTAGCAATTTCAACATTATCTTTAGTAGTTTGATCAATTTGTGCTACGCTATCATTGATTTGAGTAATACCTGCAGTTTGTTCTTTAATACTTTCTGCCATATCATTGATAGATTGAACAAGTAAATTAGTATTAGCTTCTATTTCAGATAAAGACTTTTGAGTTCTCTCAGCTAGCTTTCTAACTTCATCAGCCACAACAGCAAAGCCTCTACCATGTTCTCCAGCACGTGCAGCTTCAATAGCTGCATTTAAAGCTAGAAGATTGATTTGATCTGCGATATCTCCTATAATACCTGTAACATTTTTAATCTCTTCAGATTGAGTGATAACATCACTAGTTTTAACTGAAACATTTTGCATAGAAGAAGTGATCTCTTCTAAAGCTGCTGCAGTTTCTTCTAAAGATTGAGCTTGAGAATTTGAAGAAGTGGTTAAGCTTTGAACAGCAGTTTGTAATTTTCCACTTTCATTAGCTAAAGCATTAGCAAAGTCTGAACTTTGTTTTAGCATTTTAACTATTTCATCACCTAAAGCATTAGTAGTTAATTCAACACTTCCTGAAGCATTAGAGATTTTATTTCTAAAATCTAAGCTTTTGTATTCTTCAAATATTTTATGAATAACATTCATATCAGAACCTACTCTAGCTTGTAAAACATCAAGAAGTTTATTTAGAACATTTTTAAGTTCAATAAGTTGTGGGTTTCTTGGATTAGCAGTAATTCTTGCTGTTAAATTACCACCTTCTACAACTGATACGGTTTGAACTGATTCTTTAACAGCTTGATTGTCTTGTTCTAAACCTTTTTTAGTAGCAAGGATGTTTTCGTTGAT
>NZ_MJXM01000049.1:0-7616 GCF_001762775.1 Campylobacter sp. BCW_6464
TTAAAACCTCTTCTTCTTAACATCTTCTAAGATATTATTAGCTATATCACTTACTGTACTAGAAATAATAGCTGATTCATTAGCAATTTCAACATTATCTTTAGTAGTTTGATCAATTTGTGCTACGCTATCATTGATTTGAGTAATACCTGCAGTTTGTTCTTTAATACTTTCTGCCATATCATTGATAGATTGAACAAGTAAATTAGTATTAGCTTCTATTTCAGATAAAGACTTTTGAGTTCTCTCAGCTAGCTTTCTAACTTCATCAGCCACAACAGCAAAGCCTCTACCATGTTCTCCAGCACGTGCAGCTTCAATAGCTGCATTTAAAGCTAGAAGATTGATTTGATCTGCGATATCTCCTATAATACCTGTAACATTTTTAATCTCTTCAGATTGAGTGATAACATCACTAGTTTTAACTGAAACATTTTGCATAGAAGAAGTGATCTCTTCTAAAGCTGCTGCAGTTTCTTCTAAAGATTGAGCTTGAGAATTTGAAGAAGTGGTTAAGCTTTGAACAGCAGTTTGTAATTTTCCACTTTCATTAGCTAAAGCATTAGCAAAGTCTGAACTTTGTTTTAGCATTTTAACTATTTCATCACCTAAAGCATTAGTAGTTAATTCAACACTTCCTGAAGCATTAGAGATTTTATTTCTAAAATCTAAGCTTTTGTATTCTTCAAATATTTTATGAATAACATTCATATCAGAACCTACTCTAGCTTGTAAAACATCAAGAAGTTTATTTAGAACATTTTTAAGTTCAATAAGTTGTGGGTTTCTTGGATTAGCAGTAATTCTTGCTGTTAAATTACCACCTTCTACAACTGATACGGTTTGAACTGATTCTTTAACAGCTTGATTGTCTTGTTCTAAACCTTTTTTAGTAGCAAGGATGTTTTCGTTGATCATTTTGCCCATTTTTCCAAGTTCATCATCGGCTTTGATTGAAATTAAATCAACTTCGTGTTTTTCGTGATTTAAAAAACGAAAGAAATTTTCTAAAGATTTTAAAATGACAGGAATTCTAGATCCAACTATTTTTTTAACGCAGACATAAACTATAATCAATATGACAAGTAGTATAAAAAAAGAAATAACGATAAAAATAATTTCTAGTTTCTTTAAAGGTGCTAAAACTGAATTTTTAGGAGCAGTTACAACCATACTCCAATAACTTGAATTATTTGCAGTGCTAAAAGATGAAACGGATGCATAGCTTAAATCTCCAGTTGAAGCAACATAATCATCTATTATAACAGTTTTGTGTTCTTTAACAGCGTTATTGACTAACTCCACAGAGGGATCTTTATTTATATCATTGAGTGTTTTTAAAATGGCATTATGATTTTTATGAATGGCAATAACACCTTTATCAGTCATTAAAAATCTTAAATCCCCTTCAAAAAAATCTAATTTTGGATCAAGCATGGTTTCAGAAACTTCAGAAAAATCTAAAGTATATCCAGCAACTCCAATCAATTTACCTTTATTATTAAAAATAGGCATTCCAAAATTAATACCTAGAAAATCTTTTCCATCGTAGTTAAGTTTAGTTGGTGGCCCAACAAATAAACTGTCTTTATCTCCATATTTAGCGTTTTTTTCTACTTGCTCTATAATCTTTAAATTACCAAAATTATTTGGCGTTTGAATCGTTTCTATTCCTCCAGATTTTCCAGTGGTTTGATCAAAATAAATCATAGCAAAAGTTTTACCATCAGAACTTGTGTATCTTTTATCAATTCCTTGAGCATCCCCTAGCACTGAAGTATCTTTTAAATACAAAAAAGTATAAGCTGAATATAAACTACTATCAAATAAATTTTTCATTAAGCTTTCAATCAAATCAGCATCAACTTGATTATTATGTTCAAACATATCATTTAAGGAAGTTGCGGTTCCTTTTGTAAGTGCAACAGTTTCATTTAGAATACCTTCCATATAATTGGTGTATCTTTTTGAAGCTAAAAATATTGAATCCTTGGCCTCTTTCTCCATATTTTCAGAAATATATATGGAAACTGTTGAAACTAATACGATAATGCCTAAAATTACCCCTATAGCTACAGATAGAATAAGCTTAGTGCTTATATTTAAAGAACGAAAATTCATATTTTTTCCTTAACTTTTAAAAATTTATAAAAAACTTAGTATAGTATTCTATATTTTTTTAAAATATTCTTAAAAATTTTAATATCTTTTGTATTTTTACCATATGTTAACTTTTTATAAATATAAGTATTTAAAATATTGAAATTTTATTGAAGTTAAGAATTATTAATGCAATTTACCTTTGAACAGATTTTTATCGCAATGCTACTGACTCTTTTTGCAGGTTTTTCTACAGCTATAGGTTCTATAATAGCCTTTTTTTCTAGAAAAGATGATTTAAGGGTGCTTTCTTTAGGACTTGGTTTTTCAGCTGGGGTAATGATATATATTTCTTTCATGGAAATTTTACCCACTGCACTTAAAGATTTTAAAAATCACTATGATTCGCATTGGGCTGAGCTTTTGGGATTGGCTTGTTTTTTTGGTGGAATTTTAATATCTTTATTGATTGATAAATTAATCCCCGAAGATGTCAATCCTCACGAGCCTAAAAAGGATTTAAGCGAGTTAAAAATTTGTCCCTTACCTCAAAAAGGACAAAATCCTCCGAAATTTCATCCTGGAGAAAAATTACATCAGATCAATACTAAAGCTTTAAAACGCACAGGGATTTTTACAGCTTTAGCTATTGCTATACATAATTTCCCAGAAGGTTTTGCTACTTTTATTTCGAGTCTTGATAATCTTACTTTAGGAATTGCTATAGCTATAGCTGTGGCTATACACAATATCCCTGAAGGTTTGGCCGTGAGTTTGCCAATTTACCATGCTACAGGAGATAAGAAAAAAGCTTTTATTTATTCAGCTCTTTCGGGTTTTGCAGAACCTTTGGGTGCTTTTGTTGGAGCTTTGATTTTATTGCCTTTTATAGGCGATCTTACTTTAGCTATAAGTTTTGCTGTGATTGCAGGAATTATGGTTTTTATATCTCTTGATGAACTTTTGCCCGCTGCAAAAACTTATGATAAGGCCCATGATAGTTTATATGGACTTATATTAGGAATGGCAATAATGGCTTTAAGTTTAAATTTGCTTGGACAATAGAAAGCCTTACGGCTTTCTTGCAATTTAATTCACACCTTTTGGCGCATTAAAGGCAGTAAGTTTTGGTAGTTCACCTTTAAATTTTTCTATGTTTACGAGCCCTGTGTGAGAGATATTGCCATTGGCAAGTTTTGAAGTTGGCATATCCATGGTTAAAACATTTGCATTTCCACATTTGCAAAGTCCGTTTTCATTAGGATCATACCAAGCACCTTCACAAAGCCTTACAACCCCTTGCATGATTTCATCGCTTACAACAGCCCCTGCTAAAACTTCACCGCGTTTGTTAAACACGCGTACTACATCGCCATTTTTTATACCAAGTTTTTTTGCATCTTTGGAATTGATTAAAATCGGCTCTCTATCTTTTATTGCATAAGTATCTCTTAAGCTTGTGTGGCAAAGTTGAGAGTGCAAGCGATCTCTTGGGTGATTTGTAAGTAAGTGGAAAGGTGCTTCTTTGGTTGCATTTCCAAGCCATTCAATAGGCTCAAACCAAGTAGGATGGGCTTTGCAATCATCATAATTATAATTTTTAATCGCTTCTGAGTAAATTTCAATGAGTCCTGAATCTGTACCCAGAGCATTTAAGATAGGATCTTCTATAAATTCTGAAAAACGAGTCCATTCTAAACTTTCAGCTGTTGGTTCAAAAGTGATTGGTTCATTTTTAGCCCAAAATTCTTCAAAACTTGGCATAGGAGCAGCAAAAGCTTCGCCAAAACTTTGAGTTTGTTTTAGGGCACTGTTGTAGTATTCTTTGATGAAATCTTTAGCTTTTTTGCCATTTTCTGTGTAGGCATTAAAGACATCTTTTCCATAAATTTTACAAATATCAGAGAAAATTACATAATCATCTTTGCTTTCACCCACAGGCTCAACTGCTTGTTTCATAGGAACTATATGCATATTTGAATAATCTCCTGTCATGGTAATATCATCTCTTTCATAAGATGAAGTTGCAGGCATAACAATATCTGCCATTTTAGCTGTTGGAGTCCAGTAAATTTCATTTACCACAACGGCGCGTGGTTTTCTCCATGCTTTTACGTTAGTGTTGGTATCTTGATGGTGCACTAAAGGATTTCCGCCTACCCAGTAAATAAAATCAATATCAGGATAGGTAAGCTTAGAGCCGTTGTGATCTATAGTTTTTCCAGGGTGAAGTAAAGCATCAGCGATTCTTGCTACAGGGAAAGAATAACTCGCTGCATTTTGAAGCCATTCTGCGCCTTCGTTTGAAGTTTCGCTTTTTGCTAAACCTTTAAATTTACCATTTTTCCAAATCCCTAAAACTACCTGCTGTCATACCGCCGATAACTCCGCCTTTGCAAGTTGGAACACCGCCATTGCTGTAATGATAGCTTAGTCCAAAACCACCTCCTTTTGTGCCGATTTGTCCTAACATTGCACAAAGAGTAACTAACATCCAGTGAGGCTGTTCGCCATGATGTGCTCTTTGCATACCCCAACCACTCATAATCATAGTAGAATTATCATAAAAAGTTTCAGCTAAATTTTTGATAGTTTTTTCATCGATACCGCAAATTTTACTTGCCCATTTGGTATCTTTTTTCACTCCATCTTCTTTGCCTTCTAAATAGTCTTTAAATTTATCAAAGCCTGTGGTGTAAGTGTCTAAAAACTCGTAATTGACTTTTTTCTTAGCGATTAAATGGCTTGCCATACCTATCATTAAAGCTACATCGGTATTTGGGCGTGGAGCTATCCATTTGGCATTTAAAAATTTTGCTGTAGTGGTTTTTACAGGATCTATACAAATTATTTTGATTTTACTGTCTTTAAGTTTTTCAAAATACGCCAAACCTCTTTGTTCGTTTGAAGTCCAAGCTATACGTAAAGTAGATAGTGGATCAGCACCCCAAATCACAACATATTTAGAATCACTTAAGATATTTTCCCATGAGGTTTGTTGCTCATAAACTTCAATCGATCCTACAACATAAGGCATAATCACTTGAGAAGCTCCTGTAGAATAGTCCCCTGTAGCTCCTACAAATCCACCTGTTACATTTAAAAATCTATGAAGCAAGATACGTGAGTTTTGCATATTTCCACTTGATTTCCAGCCATAGCTTCCACCAAAAATCGCACTTGCACCTTTACTATCTCTTGTTTTTTTAAGCTCTTTGGCGATAAGCTTGATCGCTTCATCGTAACTTACGCGAACAAACTCATCTTTACCACGAAGTTCAGGCTTAGGATTGTCAGGATTTTCAAGGTAAGATTTACGTACATAAGGGTACTTCACACGAGATTTATAAACCATATCGGCGGTATAGTGCTGTAAAGGATTATCCATTTTTGTAACTTTTTTCCAAGGTTCACTTTTTACTATCTTGCCATCTTTTATAGTGAGTTTTAAAATCCTCCAGTGTGCTGCGGTAATCACTTCTCCATTTTTTACAAGTCCGAGGCTAACTTTTGAAGCTTCTAAGGTTTTTCCTGCACTTAAGCTTGGAATGAGAGGTAAAGCACTTAAGCTCGCTCCAATTTTTAAAAATTTTCTTCTATCTAGCATGCTTTTCTCCTTATTTTGTTTTAAAATCTTTTGCGTTTTTTTGTAAGTATTCTATAACTAACCATCTGTCTTTTTTATCAATGCCTGTTCTATCAGCCATAGAACGGAAAATTGCAGGCCAAGTATTAGCTGTAAATTCTTTTTCTTTGTGGATAGCATGACAAATTCCGCAGTTATTTACAAAAAGCTCTTTGGCTCGATTTAACATTTCTTTATTGTCTTTGACAAATTCTTTTTGTTCTGCCCAAATTTCAAGGCTTACCTTATCCCATTTTCCATCTTTTCCAGTTATTCTTTGAGAGAAATTTAATTTTGTATTTTTAGAAAAAGCTGCAACAATAATTCTTTGAGAGTCATTAAAATAAATCACAGAAGTTGCTTTAGGATTTACATAACCATCAATTTTTAGCAAAACCCTGTTATTTTCGCTTTTTAATACTTCAAAAGGATTTGTAGGTAAAAGTCTTCCTATGACTTTAGTATCATCTTTATTAAGATAAAGTGATACAACTTCATCGGCATAGACGGTATTTTCTGCCCATAAATATGTCGCTAGGACAATAAAAGAAATGAAAATCTTTTTCATTGCTATTCCTTAATATAAATTTGATGTAAATGTATTTTAACACTAGTTAATTTAATTATTAATTAATATTAACAAAATATTAATTAATAATTAATAACTTTTTTAGAAAAAAATAAGCATTTTATAGTTATAATTTAGAAAATAAATATACAAGAAAGGAAGACAATGTTAAAATCTATCGGAACTAAATTAACCCTTTCAGTAATTGGAAGTGTTATGGTTAGCTTAGTCTTTATGATTGCCATCATATCATGGAAAGTTTCTCAAAATATGGAAAAAGAAGCAGAAATTGCTCTAGACATAGCTTCAAAAAGATATGTAAATTATATGCAATCCACACTTAACGAACCTTTTTTACTCTCTAAAGCATTAGGTGCTAGTATACAACAAGTTATTAATGATAATGGGAATATTGACATTAATGTATTGGAAAATTTGACCAAAAAAACATTAGATTCAAGTATGCATACCACTTATGCTTTTTTATACATTAAAGATCTTTCAGTCTTATCAGGAAATAAAGAAAAAGACATTCAAAATGGAAATTTATCTATTGTTTATAATGATTCAACTCCAGGGATTGACGGAGGTATTAAAACATTTATACAAAATAAAAATATGTATAACAGTATACCTGTAATCTCAAAAATTGAAAACAATGTGCACAATGGAGAGCAAAAGGTTATTTTTGGTTCAGTTAAGCGTCTTGATTATGGCAATGGAGAATTTTTAGGAATAAACTTAGGAATGCCTATTTTTAATCAAAAAGGAGATTTTGCAGGAGTTATTGGTTTCTCTTTAGAGCTTTCACAGATGTCTAAAGCTTTACTTAATCCTTCATTAAATTTTCACGAAGGAGATCAAAGATTACTACTTACAGATGATGGAACATTTGTTATTCATGAAAATCCTAAAGCAATTTTGCAAAAAATCAATGAATACAACCATTCTCCTTCTGTAGCTCCTATATTAAGTGCTATTAAAGAACATAGAGATATTTTAATCAATAATTTTTATACATCTACAGGTTTAACCAGTTATGCTTCGGTTTCTTCTTTTAGTACATTAGAAAATTCAAGTCATTGGAGTATACTTGTAACAACCCCTAGAACTTCGGTTTTAGCACCTTTATATCATCTTCAATTAATTATAGTTGCTGTAGTTGTTATATTTTTAATTATAATTTCAGCTATTGTATATATGTGTATAAAATATATGGTAAGTGCAAAAATTAATTCAATTTTTAAATCTTTGCAAAATTTCTTTGACTTTATCAACCATAAAACAAAAAATGTTTCCACTATAGAAGTAAAAAGTAATGAT
>NZ_MJXM01000050.1:0-8207 GCF_001762775.1 Campylobacter sp. BCW_6464
GGGGGGGGTATATAGCATTATTTAAAAAACTTTATCAAATAAACAAACAACACAAAAAAGAACAAAAAATTTATCAACAAACCATACAAGTTTTTCCTCAACTCAAATATCCAAATTTAGAAACATGCAGCGATTATGAGCAGGCTTTAAAATATAAATTTCATTTATCTTATATGCTTGGTGAAGTTCTAATCAAAACTTTTAAAACTTGGTATAAAGGAAGTATTTTTACATTAGCTAAAAATATAAAAAAAGCTAATAAAAAATTTAAAATATTTAAAGAAATTTTTGATAATTTTACAAAGTTAAATCCAAATATCGTTAAAACAATCTCCAAAAATAAGCAAGTCTTTTTAAAAGAATTTCCAAGAATAGAAAATATATTAAAAATTCATCAAGACTATCAACCTATTATAGAAAATATTTTCCATAATTTTAATTATTTTATACAAAATTTTGATCTTATAGAAGAATGGCTATTATCAAATAATTTTAATGAAAAATATAAAAAAGAAAACCATCCTTACCCTTCATTATTTGATCCTAAAAAACTAAATGATGAAAAAGAAAAAATAAACTATAAAAACATACCAGCTGAACTTGCTTGGGAAATGAATCTACCTTTACCTGATAATTATGAATTTGTGTTTTTATCTGGCGGATTATCTGGGCGTGCTGCAATGATGTCGTTTTTTAATGTTTGTGACATTGGATATTTGTATCATCATATGGATTTAATGAAAAATAGATATATAGATTATTACCATTTTTCTAGGATTGAAAATTTATATTCAATTATAACATATGGACAACACAGTTTAATGCAAAATATAGATAAATATTTGACTTTAATTAATAAAATTCCAATTCTTTTTTTGGTAAGAGATCCTATATCAAGACTAAAAACCGGAGTAAATCATCCTATTCTAAATCCAAAAAGTATAAAGGAGATATGTTTAAACAATGATTATAGTGATGTGTTTAAGAATAAAATGTATGTTGGCGATATTGGAAAAAATTTTTACTATTCAGAAAAGCCAAGCATGAAATATTTATCTAGATGGATTAATGAAGATACAATGTATCAGACATCGCTTTGCTTATTATTTCCAAATAGAGATATTACTTATATTGACATGGAAGAAATAAAACCAGCAAAGGCATTCGATACAATGTGTGATTTAGCTAACAAATTTGGTTTTAAGAAACCAATGGATAAAAAATTTTTTAAAGGAGTTATGAATGGAGATTTAGCAGGTTTTATACCTATTAATTTATTTATCGATAAAAAAAATTTAATTTATAATAACAAAGTTATTTATAAAGATAATGATAGCATTCATCTTCAAATCACATCTATAAATTTGATTGAATTTTATAAACAATCTAAAGAATATATCAACTTCACTAAAGAATTTTTTGATAAACCTTTGAAATATGAAAATTTGGGAATATTTTTAAAACCACAAGAATTGGAGCGTTTAAGGCAAGATTCTAAGCTGTTTGATGTTACCAAAAGATATTTAAATAATTTTATTGAAGCTTTAGAAGAGAGAATAGAACTAGAAAAAGCTAAATTATTTAAAGAAAAAGACGTGTTAAACTATTTAAAAGAAAATAAAGAATTAAGAGTTAAGTTAAAAAACATACTAGATAAGGAACTTGTTCATATTAAACAACATCGTCCAGATATAGTAGCATCTTGGAAATACTATCAAGAATTTGAAAAAATGTGTAAGGAGTTGGATCAATAGTTAACATTAGAGTAAAAGTCGAGCATTATAATTTTTTAAGAAGAAAAGTTGAAGTTAACAATATCGATCAAGAGTATTAGTATTTTTTCTTAGAAATTTATCAATATTATAAATAATATTAGTAATTAAGGAAATGATTTGTTTTTAATTAGAGAATTTTTAAATTTTAAAGTGTAATTTAAGAAGTAAGTATGGTATGATATATTAAAATAATTAAAACAACAAAAGCTAAGGAGCAATAAGTGATAATAATTTCTCATAGAGGATTTTGGCATAATCATAATGAAAAAAATTCTATTGCTGCTTTTGATCGAAGTTTTATTAGTCTTATATGGTCTTGAAACAGATTTAAGAGATATGGGGGGGGGGCATAGTTATATCGCATGATATGGCTAATGAAAATTGTTTAAAATTAGAAGATTTTTTTAAGCTTTATAAAAAATATAATACAAATTTATCTTTAGCCTTAAATATAAAGGCTGATGGACTTCAAATTCTACTTAAGAAACTTATTCAAAAATATAAAATTACAAATTATTTTGTATTTGATATGTCAGTTCCTGATGCTTTGCTTTATATTGATTTAAATTTTAATGTCTTTACTAGACAAAGTGAATATGAAAAAGAGCCTAGTTTTTATGATAAGGCTTGTGGTGTTTGGATGGATGAGTTTTATTCGCATTGGATAGATAAAAATATTATAAAAAAACATATTGATAATGGTAAATTAGTTTGTATGGTTTCTCCAGAGCTTCATAAAAGAGATTATAAAAAAGAATGGCAAGAATACAAACAAATAGAAAAAGAGTTACATATACAAGACAAATTAATGATTTGTACTGATTATCCTGATGAGGCAAGGAGGTTCTTTAATGATTAAGATAAAAGCCATTATTTTCGATATGGATGGAGTTTTGATTGAAGCTAAAGATTGGCATTATGAAGCTTTAAATAGAGCTTTAAAACTTTTTGGCATGGAAATTACTAGATATGAGCACTTGACAACTTTTGATGGTTTGCCAACTAAGGATAAATTAAAAATGCTTTCATTGGATAGAGGATTGCCTAAATCTCTACATTCTTTTATAAATGAATTAAAACAGCAATACACCATGGAAATAGTTTATAGTTTGTGCAAACCTAGGTTTCATCATGAATATGCTTTATCAAAGTTAAAATTTGAAGGTTATAAAATGGCTGTTTGTTCTAATTCTATACGCAATAGCATTGAGGTAATGATGAAAAAATCGGCTCTTGAAAATTATTTGGATTTTTATATTTCCAATGAAGATGTAAAAAAAGGAAAACCTGATCCTGAAATGTATATCAAAGCTATAGAAAGATTAAAATTAAATCCTAAAGAATGCATGATAGTGGAAGATAATGAAAATGGTATAAAAGCAGCTAAGGCAAGCGGAGCTAATGTGATGATTGTAGATGAAGTTAGTGAAGTAAATTATGAAAATATTAAAAATCATATTTTTAAATTTGAAAAGGAATTGAAATGTTAAATATAGTGGTTCCTATTGCGGGTAAAAGTTATTTTTTTGATAATGAAAAAGACGGTTTTCCAAAGCCGTTTATTGAAATTTGTGGAAAAACTATGTTGGAACATTTTGCTAAAAATTATGAAAATGTCAAGAGTAAACGTTTTATTTTTATACTTAAAGAAGAAGACGTAAAGCGTTATCATTTGGATGATGCAATTAATGTTTTAACTAATAATCAAAGCAAAATTATTATTCTCAAACATGAAACACAAGGCATGGTTTGTTCTGTTTTGATGGCTATTGATGAGATTAATTTAAATGATTCTTTGCTTATTGTCAATATGGATCAAATTTTTGAGTGTGATTTAAATGAAGTGATTTCAGATTTATCTTTAAATGATGCAGGTGTTTTAAGCTTTGAGAGTGTTCATCCAAGATGGGCTTATGTAAAATGTGATGAAAATAATTTTGTTTTAGAAGCTTTTGAAAAAAAACCTGTAAGTAAAAATGCAATAGCGGGATTTTATTATTTTAATAAGGCTGAATTTTTCATAACATCAGCCTTTGATATGATTAAAAAAGATGTTAATTATGAAGGAAAATATTTTATCGCCCCAATATTAAATGAATTAATTTTACAAGATAGGAAAATTATAAATATATCAATTGATAAAAATCGTTATTTTACTTTTTACTCTCATGCGAAAATTAATGAATATGAAAGGATTAAAAATGCTTAAAAAATTAACTGAAAAATATATTAATGCTTTTAATAAAAAAGATATAAAAGAAGTAGCAAACTTGTTAAATGAGAATTTTGTTTTAGAAGATCCAGTTGTAAAAAGAATAGAAGGCAAAGAAGAATGTTTAAAAGCTATTGAAAATATTTTCAAAAGTTGCAAAGAACTAAGCTTTAGTGCTAAAAATATTTTTCAAGATAAAAATACAACTTTTATAGAATTTATTTTAATACTTGATGAGACTAGACTTGAAGGTGCGGATATCATAGAATGGCATGATGAAAAAATTGTTGAACTACGTGCTTATTTGGACATTCCGAAAGGTTGATTGTGAAAAATTATAAATTAAATGAAATGATTCGTGGTTGGTTTGTGGGAAATTTCGATCCAAGTGTTTTTAAAACTAATGATGTGGAAGTTGGCGTGAAAGAATATAAAAAAGGTGATACCGAAGAAAAGCATCATCATAAAATTGCAACTGAAATTACTGTTATTATTAGTGGCAAAGTAAGGATGAATGATAGGATATATTCTAAAGGCGATATAGTGATGATTTATCCAGGTGAAGCTACAGATTTTGAAGCTTTGGAAGACACAACGAATGTCGTCGTAAAACTTCCAGGAGTTAATGATGATAAATATTTAGGAGAATGTCAATGAATATAGTGATTCCTATGGCTGGGCTTGGAAGTCGTTTTGCAAAGGCTAGTTTTGATAAACCAAAGCCTTTTATCGATGTTTTGGGTAAGCCAATGATAGTTAGAGTGCTTGAAAATTTAAAATATAAAGATGCAAGATATATTTTAATAGCAAGAAAAGAACATTTAATTAAAGAAAAAAAGTTAGTTGATGAAATTAAAAATAATTTTAATGTAGAATTTATAGCTATCGATAAACTTACAGAAGGAACAGCTTGTACTGTGCTTTATGCAAGAAAATATATTAATAATGATACGCCATTAATGATAGCAAATTCTGATCAGATTGTTGATATTAATATAGCTGATTTTATCAATGATAGTTTCAAACGAGGTTTAGATGGTTCGATATTGACTTTTGTAGACAAAGAAAAAAATTCAAAATGGTCATTTGCAAAATTAAATAATGATTTGGTAGTAGAAGTAAAAGAAAAAGAAGCTATTAGTGAATTTGCTACAGTTGGGATTTATTTTTTTAATAAAGGAAAAATATTTGTTGAAAGTGCTATAGATATGATTATAGAAAATGATAGAGTTAATAATGAATTTTATACTTGTCCTGTTTATAATTATGCTATAAAAAATGGTGCTAAAATAGGTATTTATAATATTGATTTTTCCAAAATGCATGGCATTGGAACACCTGAGGATTTGGAAATTTTTAAAGCAATAAATAAATTGTAAGGTTTATTGCATATAATCATAAAAATATTTTAAAAATTTTTATGATTATGGGAATATGAAAACTCTACTTATTGATTTAGATGGAACTTTGACAATTGATGAAGAAAATGTAGATTATATTGATAAAAAACCAAATCTTGATTTAATTCAAACTTTAAAAGAGTATAAAAAACAAGGTTTTAAAATCAATATTTTTACAAGTCGCAACATGCGCACGTTTGATGGTGAGCTTGAAAAAATTAAAACTCATACTTTGCCTACAATTATCACTTGGCTTAAGAAACATGATGTACCGTATGATGAGATAATCATAGGTAAACCTTGGTGTGGGTATGATGGATTTTATGTTGATGATAAAGCTATTCGTCCGTCTGAATTTACAAGTTTAAATTATGAGCAAATTAAAGAACTTTTAAAAAAAGAAAATCCTCATAAAGATGGTGGTAATAAATGATACTCATAACTTCTGCAAGATATTCATCTTCCGATTTTACTTTAGAATTTGGAAAAATCTCTCCATCTTTTCTACCGCTTGGTAATAAAAGATTGTATGAATATCAAATAGGGCTTTTTAAAAATTTTAATCAAAAAATTTTTTTATCTTTACCCAGTGATTTTAAGTTAAGTAAATTCGATGAGAAAAAATTAAAAGAACTTAATGTTGAAAATTTATTTGTGCCAAACAATTTATCTTTAGGTGAATCTGTGGTTTATTGCTTAAATGTTTGTTGTGCTTTTGATGAAAAACTTTATATTTTACACGGGGATACTTTTTTCAAAAAACTTGTATTCAAAGAAAACTCTTTACAGGTTACAAAAGTTAAGGAAAATTACGATTGGGCTTATTTGAATGATGAATTTAATATACTGTCAAAAACATTGGAAGATGATTTGATTTTAGCAGGAGCTTATAGTTTTTCTCATCCTCAGTTTTTAATAAAATGTATAGTTGAAAGTGGTTATTCTTTTGTGGACGGCATGAAATCTTATTCTAAAGTTTATGCTTTTGATATTATAAAAAATAATACTTGGCTTGATTTTGGTCTTATAACAAGTTATTTTCACTCCAAAAAAGCTGTAAGCACGCAAAGAAATTTTAACAATATAGATATTTCAAATGGCTATATAAAAAAGTCTTCTTCTTGGCAAGAAAAAATAGAAGCAGAGATTAATTGGTTTGATAATTTGCCTAAAGAACTATTTATCTATACCCCTAAAGTTATAACTTATGAGGATAGTTATGAAATAGAATATCTTTGTAATAATACTTTAGCAGAATTATATGTTTTTGGAAAATTACCTAGTTATGTTTGGAAAAGAATTTTTAAGTCTTTAAAAGAATTTTTAGATAAGTTGCATTCTTTTAAAAGCAATGATAAAGATATAAATTTTAATTGCAAAGAAAAAACTTTAAAAAGGTTGCAAGAATTTAGCAAACAAAGCGGAATTGATTTGCATAAAAATATTGTTATCAATTCAAAATCTTATCCAAGTATTTTGACTTTAGTAGATAAGCTAGATTTTTATATGAATGATATGAATGAATTTTCATTAATACATGGAGATTTTTGTTTTTCAAATATTATGTATGATTTTAGAGCTGGTGCTATAAAAACCTTTGATCCAAGGGGATGCGATTTTAATGGAAAAATTACTCCTTATGGAGATAAAAAATATGATTTTGCAAAATTAGTTCATTCTGTTTTTGGACTTTATGATTTTATTGTTGCAGGATTTTTTGAGTGTAAAGTTAATAGTGATAATATAGAGTTTTTTATAGAAGAAGATAAAAATATTTTGGATATTCAAAAAGAATTTTTAAACATATTTGATATAGATGATAATATTAAAGCTTTGACTTTGCATTTGTTTTTATCTATGTTGCCTTTACATAATGATTTTAAAGAAAAACAAATGGCTTTTTTAGCAAATGCTTTTATACTTTATGATAAATTTTTTAAGGAGAGTAAATGATTATAATCTTTCCTATGGCAGGACTAAGTAGTCGTTTTTCAAAGGCAGGCTATGATAAACCTAAATATATGCTTGATTTAAAAGGAAATAGTGTATTTTTTCACGCTGTAAATAGTTTTAAAAAATATTTTAAAGACTTTAAATTTCTTTTTATATATAGGGAAATTGAAAATACTAGTGATTTTATAAAAAAAGAATGTGAAAAACTAGGAATAAAATCTTACGAAAGTGTAAGATTAGAACAAGAAACTTTAGGTCAAGCTCATACGGTAAGACTTGGATTAGACAGGGCAAATATTAAAGATGATGAGAGTATTTTAATTTTTAACATTGATACCTTTAGGCCAAATTTTTCTTTACCTACTACTTTGGATTTTTGTAAAATTAATGGTTATTTAGAGGTATTTGAAGCAGATGGAGAGCAATGGAGTTTTGTTTTAGCTGATGAAAATGACAATGTGATTAAAACTACAGAAAAAGAAAGAATTTCAAATCTTTGTAGTAGCGGACTTTATTATTTTAAAAAAACAAAAGATTTTAAAGAAATTTTTGATAGAATGAAAGCTGAAAATGATTTTACCAAAGGAGAATTGTATATAGCTCCTATGTATAATTATCTTATAAAAAAAGGCTTGCTTGTAAAATATCATATAATTTCATTAGATGAAATTATATTTTGCGGAACACCGGAAAACTATGAAATATTAATTTCAATATAAAATTAATATTTTACTTTATTTAAAGGAGAAACCCCATGAAAAACCCAAACTCAGCTATAGAAAGAATAAAAAATCATTTAGCTTATAAATTAGGCAAAGTTATGATTGACTTTAGTCATCAAAGAAATAATTATAAGTATGGGGGGGG